>CAYZHI010000105.1:0-9955 GCA_964477335.1 uncultured Caldilineaceae bacterium
CTTTTGTGGTCTGGGGCTGGCAAGATATCTCACCCGTCCTCCGGGTGGCTATTCCGACCGGCTTCACTGTGTTTTTCTTTGGTCTGGGCTGGCTGGTCCGGGTCAAAACGCCGCTGTATCGCTCCGGCCTGGCCCTCAGCGCCATCGCCGCCCTCCTCATCCCCATTGATTTTTATACCGTCTACGTCAACTTCAACATCCCACCTGACTATTGGCCCCTCTTTTGGCTGCTGACCTCGCTGGTTTGTCTGGGCGCTTACCTTTTAATCGCTCTACTTATCCAAAGCCGCCTCTTTGGCTATTTGGTCGGGGTGGCCGCCGGTAGCGCCGTCCTGGCTGTGATCGAACTCGCTCACCAGGCGGCCGGCCTGTCCCTCGATTGGCGTACGGCCGCTTTAGCGTTGCTGGCCGCCTTCCTCCTGTTGCTGGCGACCCTCATTGGGCGCTACTGGCCGGCCAGTAGATGGCGCGCCCTGGCCGGTCCGTTCCGTTACCTCGCCCTCCTGACCGTGGCCGTACTGATGCCGCTTACCTTTGGCTGGCGCTTCATCGACCGGGCCACCTACGATACCCTCCATTACGCCCTGACGATCACCTGGTGGGTGGGTGGTTTGATGTTTGGCTGGGGCGCGGTGTATTATCGCAGCCGTAGCCTGGGCCTGCTGGCGGCCATTAGCCTGCCGGTAGCAGTCTACCTGACTCAGGCCGCCCTGTTCGACCGCCTCGGTCTCAACCCGGCCTGGCACGCCTTTGGCTGGGCCTGGCTGGTCTGGCTCTATTTTCTCGCCGGTTATCGGCTTCTTAAACAACAAGACCCTATCCTGCACGGTCACGGGCGGACGGCCGTCGGTTGGGGGGTGGTTCTGCTGATTGCCTCGGCCCTCTGGTCGCTCACCGATATGACCAACGGCGCCGCCGCAGCCGCCAGCCACGCTGTGCTAACCGGCGCGGTCATCCTGGCGGCCCTGCTGTGGCAGCAGCCCAACTTATTTTACGCCGCGTCGCTCCTGTCCCTCTCCGCCAGCGCCTTTGCCATGACCGAGCTAGAGTTAACCCTGGCCCAGTTGAGTGTAGGCTGGGCTTTGCTGGCGATTGGGCATATCATTGCCGCTCTCAGTTTGGGGGTGCGCTTTCCTGCGCCGCTGCCCGATTACGCCCGGCCGTTGGCTGTAAGTGGCTACCTGATTGCGGGCGTGGCCCTGCTGCCGCCCCTCTTGCCCTACAATGGCGACCTGCTGGCTTATGCCCTGGGCAACTGGCTGGGCCTGACCGCCTGGGGCGCTTACCTGGCCCATCGTCGCCAGCCCGGTTTCAGCGGCGAGTTCAAGCTCAACTTTTTTGGCCGGCGTAAAATATTCAACCCTACCGCCCTTTTTCATTGGCTCACCGCCATCCCGCTGCCGTTCTGGCTGTGGTTGCTGTTCACCAACCGCCGCCCGCCCGATTTTAGCCTGCCGTTGGCGCTGGCCGTCCTGGCCTGGGCGATGGTCGCCCTGGGTTATCGCCTGGCCCGCCTGAACCGGGCTTATCGCCAGCCCTGGCGCCTCATTGGTGGGTTGGTCAGCGTGGCCGCGCCTATCGCTGCCTTTGTCATTGCCCCGGCCGGTTTCACTCCCGCCCTGACCCTCTTGGTCATCGGCTTGCTCTATCTGGCCGCCGCCCTGACCGGCCGCTACCCTGCTGAACTGTTCATCGCCGGGTTGGTCATTGCCTGGGGTTACCTGCTGTTCCTTGACCGGCTGCGCCTTTCGTTTGAAGCCGCCAACCTGGCCCTGGCCCTGCTCATTGCTGTTTACATTCTAACCAGCCTGTGGACCGAACGCCGAGTTCATCAAGTTAGAAGGTTAGAAGGTTCACAGGTTAAAGGTTTGCAAGTTAAAAGTTCAAACATTCAACCTTCTAACCTGCAACCTGCAACCTTGCAACCTGCAACCCGGCTGCACGCTTTTCTACAGCCGCTCTACCTGGCGGCCCACCTGCTAACCTTCTACCTGCTCGGGCGAATTTACAGCCAGCCCTTTAACCATCTCTTCTTTGATCTCCCCTGGACCGACGAGATGCTGATATGGGCCGCCGCGGCGCAACTGCTGTTGGCTTTGGTTTATGGCCTGTATGCCTGGGGTACCTACCTGGAACGGTGGGGCCACCTGGCCGCCTGGCTGGGCGCCGCCGGCGGCGGCTTTATCGCCCTGGCCTACAGCACCGGACGAGGTTCTTCGGCGGCCAAGGCGGCCCTGATTGCCGTGGCCTATGTTTTGGCCGAACGCGCCCTGAATCGGCTCTGGCGTCAGCCGGCCTGGCCAACCCGCCGCCGCGCCTTCATCCGCCTGGCCTGGCGACTCTTTCGCCGCCCATTGCTGGTGACCGGCTGGAGCGTTTCGGCCATTGTGATTGGGCTGGCTTTGGTTCGAAATCTGTGGCTGCTCGGCGGCGGCCGGACTCAGCAGATTTGGGCCGCCGCCGGACTGCTGCTGATTACCGGCCTGTATGCCCTGTCGGCCCGGTTATTTCGCCAGGTCCGCTTTGTCTGGCTGGCTGCTCTGCTGGTCATCGCCCCCTGGACCATTCTGACCAACCTGGGCTGGTTCACGCCTTACCGCCCCACCACGCCCGGTTTTGCCCTTAGTTGGGTTCTTCTGGCCTGGACGCTGTGGCTAACCGGTCTGCTGGTCTATTGGCTGGCCTCATTGAATTACGCCCAGCCTCTGATCATTACGGCTCACCTGTTGCTGCCCCTGGCTTTGCTGTGGGGCGTCGCTGATGTCGATACCAGCCGCTTCACCTTTGGCCTGGCCATCGGCCTGTACGCCCTGGCCGCCTGGCGCGACCATCACCACCTCAAAACCTCCAATTTCCAATCTCCCAATCCCCCCATCTCCATTCTCGGCACAACCAAATTCTTCTATCCTGCCCTCGGACTGATCCCGGTTTGGTGTGTCTATCTGCTGGCCTGGTTGCTGCCGGCGGCCCGCCACGAGCATTACGGCCTGATGTTGCTGGCTTTCGCCCCGCTGGGCTTAATCACTGGCCGGATGCTCCTGCGCCTGGCGCCCATCCCAACCGCTGGCCCTGCTTATGCTCGTCCGGCCTATCTGACCGGCTACGCCGCCCTCATCGTCGGCACAATGCTGGTCGCTCACAACGCCCCGCTGCTGGCCCTGGCGCTGCTCTACGACGCCCTGCTGCTGGTCATATCGGCCTGGCTGTTCAAGAACCCGCTTTGGCTTTATCCGGCTGTAGCCATTGTGCCCATCGCCCTGCTCATCGCGGTGACCGAACGCGGCGTTCCCGCCAACCGGCACGGCTGGTGGCTGCTTGGCCTGGCGGCCATCTATCTGGCCCTGGCCTGGACGTTGCGCCGCCTCAGGCTGCCGGCTTATGCGGCTGCCCCCCTCATCGTCGCTTTTGCCCTGGCAGCCCTGGCCCTGCCGCCCTCCAGTCAAGACCAGGTGGGCGCGTTGTGGGGCTACGGCGCAGCGGCGCTGCTGTACGCCATCGCCGCCATCTGGCTGGGCCAGCCGCTTCTGCTGACTCCCGCCTGCGCCCTGGCCATTGTCCCTTACGCTATTGGCTTGCAGCGGTCCAGCCTACCGCCTGAATATTACGGCCTGGCGCTCTTGCCGGGGGCTGTGGCGGCCCTGGCCGCCGGCTATGGGCTGGACCGCTATTTTGGGGCCTGGCGCGATTTTCCGTGGACCAACCCCGCCCGTTGGCCCCTGGCTCTGGCCGAGCGGCTGGCCGGTTGGTGGGCCTTGCCCTTCTACACCCTGGGGTTTGGACTGGCGGCCATCAGTCCCTTCTTTACCAATTTTGAGGCCGGCCTGGCTGCCCTCAACTTCCTGCTGATGATGCCTCTGTTTGGCTGGGCCATCGCTCGTTTCCGGCTGCGACTCTGGCTGCTGGCCCTGGCTCTGGCCGGACACCTGGCCGCGCTCTACTATCTGGACGCCCTGGGCTGGTGGCGGTATCCGGCCTGGGCCTGGCTCAGATTTTTGCCGGTCACGTTGGTCACTGCCGGGGCAGCCCTGCTCATCGAACATTATCGCCGCGAAGGTTCGCCGCTGGCCCCAAAACGGCTTCTGAGCGGTTGGTCCCGCCCTCTTTACTTGCTGTTACTGTTCGACTTGCTGCTGGCGCAGGTGTTGAGCCTGGGTGAAAGCTGGGCCGGCGCCACGATAACTTTGACCCATGCCCTACTGCTGGCGCTGTTGGCGTCAGTTTGGGCGGCGTCCCCACTGGCTTACCTCAGCCAACTGCTTGGCGTGGTCGCCCTGGGCCAGTGGCAGCTGATCTGGGAGCGGCCGGTTGAGCAATTGCCAGTCGCCCTGGCCCAGTTGGCCCTGGCTTATGGCCTTATTGGCTTTGGCTTGAGTCTGTTGCGCCGGCGCTTTGAACGGGCGCAGCGGTTACGGCCCTGGTTGGCCGTCTGGGAGCTGCCTTTGCAACGTTTTAGCCTGGCCCTGTCGTTCGCCATTGTGCTGCTGACCGCCTGGTTGGGGCTGGACCTGGCCGGTTGGACCGTCCGGGCGTTGCTGGGGCTGCCCTTCCGCGAAGTCGTCGAGTTGGCGACAGTACGGATGGTGGTCGGCGTTTTATCCTTGTTGGGGCTGCTCTATCTGGCCGCCGCCGTGGTTCGGCGCTGGCTGCGCTGGGGTTACCTGGCCGTGGGGATGCTGTTGACCGGCTGGCTGCTCTATGCCTTTTACATTCAGGAGTGGGATCGGTTGGCCGGGGTGCAGTGGTACGCCATCCCGGCCGGGCTTTACCTGCTGGGCATCGCCTATTTTGAGTGGCAGTACGGCCACAAGAATCTGGCCCGCTGGCTTGACTACGCTGCCATGACGCTGATGCTTGGCTCGCTGTTCTGGCAAACGTTGCTGTATGGTTGGGGTTACGCCCTCCTCCTGGGCGGCGAAGGTTTCCTGGCCTTCTGGTGGGGCAGCGCCCGCCGCTTGCGTCGCTTCTTCTATGCCGGCATGGTCGGCGTTATCCTGGCTACTCTGGGCCAACTGCTCAATGCGCTAAGTTCGATTAACCAGTGGATCGTTTTTGGCATCATCGGCCTGCTGCTGGTGGCTATTGCCGTACTGGTGGAGCGCAAGCTGGAAGATATTAAAATGTGGCAGGAAAAAATTCTGGAAACCTGGGAATAAGTTGCAGCCAATGACCAACCCCTTACCTCGCTGGCAAAAACGAGCTATTGCCATTGGCGGCCTGCTGCTGGCCCTGCCCGGCCTCCTGCTGGCGGTGAGCTATGTTTGCCTGAGCCTGGTGTTGCTGGTTGAGAATGATCCGGATGCACTCCAGGCCGGCTTAATCAGCTTCACCTTGCTGGTTGTTACCCTGGGCGCCGGCGGCATCGCCTTCTGGCACGGTTTGCGGTCCCTGCAAGGCCGGCGTTCCGCCGCCCTGCGCCTGCCGCCGGTCTGGTTGCTGGCCGCTGTTTTTGGGCTGCTGGTGGTGCTGGGACTGTTCGTCATCGAAAACGACGTTGCTCCCGGCCTGCTCTTTCCACCCATCTTGTGGGGTGCAGCCACCTTGCCCCCGCTGCTGGCCGTTTCGTGGTTTATGGGGCGCTCGGCGACCGGCTTGACCTGGCGGCGCGGGCTGGTCGCCCTGGCGGGTGGGGCGACGGTCAGCGTTGTCATCGCTATCGTGCTGGAAATCTTGTTCCCGGTTGTTGTGCTGGCGCTGGTGTTTGGCCTGGCCGACCTGGTGGTAGACCAGGTGACAGCGCTCTTTGAGGCGCTGGCCGGCGCGGATATCGCCGCGGCCATCACCAACCCCGGCTTCATCTTTATCTTCGTGCAGGTAGCCCTGGTTGCTCCCCTGGCCGAAGAGTTGGCCAAACCGCTCGTCACCTTGCCGCTGCTCGGCCGTTTGGGTCGCCGGGAGGCGTTTCTGGTGGGGGCTATGGCCGGGGCCGGCGTTTCCGCCCGGGTAAATGTGATCTACGCCGGTTTTGGCTTCACCTTTTGGGCCGGAATTTTGTTGGTGCGGGCTTTGGGCGGGGCGATTCACCCGCTTGGGGCCGGTCTGGTGGCCCTGGGCTGGCGAGATGTGCTGACCGGCGCAGCCGGAGCCTGGCCGAAATGGCTGGCTCGCTTTGGCCTGGCCGCCGGGATGCACGCCCTCTGGAATGGCGGGTCGCTGCTGGTGATTACCCTGGCCGGGGCTAATTTCTTCGGGGAGTTGCCGCCGGAGATCGATCTGCTTGGTTTATCAGCCGCCGGCGTCACCCTGGCCCTGCTGGTCATTTTGGGCCTGGCCGCGCTCTGGTTAGGTCGCACCGTAGTGCAGCGCCAGGACCAGCAGGAAGAGACGGCTGAGATCGACCTGGTTCTGTCCGACCGGGCCGTGGCCATTTGGGCTTTGGCCTGCCTGGCGGCGATTGTGCCGGCCGGGATTGCCGGGTTGCAGCTATTGGTGAGGTAGGGCAATACTCAGGCCATTGGTAGGGTAATCTGCACCCGTGTGCCTGGCCCGTTTTTGTTCGGACCGATGAAGAACTTACCGCGCAGATCCTCAGTTACGGTGGTGCGGACAATGTCCAGCCCCAGCCCCAGATCCGTCTCCGGATTGAAGCCCGGCGGTAAACCCCGGCCGTCGTCTTGCACCCGCAAGCGCAGTTGCCTATATTTGTGAATCAGCGTAATGGTGATTTGACCCTGCACCCGGCCGGCCAGGCCATGTTCCAGCGCGTTTTGCAGCAGCTCGTTGGCAATCAAGGCCAGGCTGGTGGCTCGCTGCGAGGCCAATTCCACGTTGTCCCCGCTCACCGCCACGGCAATCTTTGCCTCCGGGTTGATCATATTCCCACTAACGACAGCAGTGACTCGCCGGATCAAATCCAGCGCCCCCACCCGGTCCACCCCGGCCTCTGACAGAATCTCGTGGACGGTGGCAATACTCAAAACCCGGTTGATCGTTTCCCGCAAAATATCCTGCGGCGATAGCTCCTTGTTTTCGGCCATTTGCAGCCGCAGCAGCATAGCAATCGTTTGCAGGTTGTTCTTGACCCGGTGGTGCATCTCCTGCACCAAGGCGGAGTGAACCAGTTGGGCCTTCTCCAGAGCAATGGCAGCCAACTCGACGATGAAGCCGAACAGCTCGATTTCATCCTGGCTGAATTCGTGGCGATTGGTGGTTTGGACGTTGGCTGCCCCGATCACCTTGCCATGATTCACCAGCGGCATCGCCATCAGCGAAGCAAATTTGCTCTCGCCGGAGCCCAGCACCCGGAAAAAGCGGACATCGGCAAAGGCATCGGCCACCGCCAGGGTCTGGCGATGTTCGGCCGCCCAGCCGGTCAGCCCGGCGCCGCGCGGCAAATAGACCTCGCCAATCCCGGCCTGATTCAAACCGGTCGAGGCCGCCAACACCAATTTGTCACCCTTTTGATTATAGAGGTAGATGGAGCAGGAATCGACCTGCATCACCTCGGTCGTGTGGCGGGTGATCAGGTCCAGGGTGTCGTTCAGATCCAGGGCCTGGGCAATGGCCCGGCTGATTTCCCGGATGGCGGCTAATTGGCTGCTTTGCTGTTGCAGTTTGGCTTGCAGGCTGCTCATCGGTTGGGGGCGGACTCTTCACCGTTGCCGCAGCAGCCGTCGCTGATGAAGACGGTCCCGTTGGCCGTGGTCAGCAGGCGCATATGGCCGCGGTAGGCCCGGTTCAAGAGTTCGGGGACAAAGATTTCGTCGGCCTGGCCAAAACCGATAAGCTGGCGATTGAGCAGCATCAGCCGGTCGAATCGTTCCGAGGCCATATTCAGATCGTGCGTGGAAACCATAATGGTGACATGCCGCTGGCGCAGTTTCTCCAAAATCTCAAAAATATCTTCCTGGGAATGCATGTCCAGGCCGGTGAGCGGTTCGTCCATCAGCATCAGCTCGGCTTCCTGGGCCAGGGCTCGGGCAATAAAGACACGCTGCTGTTGCCCGCCGGATAACTCCCCAATCTGGCGTTTGTGCAGGTCGGCTATGCCCACTAACTCCATAGCTTCGTGAACAAATTCCCAATCCGTGCGTTTGGGCCAGCGCAACAGCCCCAGGCGGCCAATCCGGCCCATCATCACTACGTCGGCCACATTGACCGGGAAACGCCAATCAACCTGGTTGCGCTGGGGCACGTAAGCAATGCAAATATGCTCGCCAGGCTGGTTGCCGTAAATGTTCACCTGCCCCCGGTTGGGCGTGATTACCCCGGAAATGACGTTGAAGAGGGTGCTCTTGCCGGCGCCGTTGGGTCCAATCAGGGCCACCCGTTCGCCGGGATGCAGCTCAAAGCTGATATCCTCCAGGGCCACCGTGCCGTTGAAGCGAACAGTGACTCCGGCCAGCGCCAGGATGGGCTGGCTGAGATCGTGTTTTTCAAAAGAGATGTGGCGCAGCGAACCGATCTGGTGTTTTAGGTGGTCCATTTAATTCTGACAATTCTGGCAAATGCCTTGAAATTCCAACAAATGACTATGAATCTCAAACCCATATTTTTGGGCAAGTTCCTGGGCAAGCTGGCCGGCGGTACATTGCTCAAATTCAATGATCACGCCGCAGCTAGAGCAAACCAGGTGATGATGGCCGCCGGTAGCCGAGACAAAGCGCTGGGTCGGCTCATTCAGGTAGAGGGGCCGCACCAGATTCAGCTCCACCAGCAGTTCCAGGGTTCGATAGACCGTGGCCCGGCTGACTTTGGGGTAGATTTTTTGGGCCTCAACCAGAATTTGATTGTGGTTCAGATGCTCCGGCTGCGACTCCAGCACTTCGATGACGGCTAAACGGGGCAGCGTCAACTTGTAGCCGGCTGACTTTAATTTTTGGGCCAAATCGCAAATTGTCGACATTCCATCTTGCCCGGTTTCTTAATTGAGATACAATCTCAGTTATTTTAGGTCAAAAAAAGATAATGTCAAATCTTACCGTATCTTAACATTGAACCATTGTACCCGCCGCAGCGGTTGTTTCAAAAAAGCCTGACAAATTTTCTTGCCTGCCAACGGTCTCGGTGATAGACTCTGCTAACCGACGCTTGTATGAAGTTGTGATGCGTGGGGCGTAGAACGTGAAGCGTGGAGGGTAATATGTGTGGTTCTTTATCACGTTTCACGCAACACGCAACACGTTTCACGCAAACCACCAGGCCCGGATATTTTCTTGAAACTGTCTACAGGGGCGTAAAGATGACCATTACCACGCCGGAGTGGGTGAAACATGCCATCTTCTACCAGATCTTCCCGGATCGCTTTGCCCGCAGTCTCCGCAGCCAACATCCACGCGGCCTAACCTTTAAGCCGTGGGGCAGCCCGCCAGCGGAGCAGGGTTTTCAGGGCGGCGACCTGCGCGGCATCGTTGACAAGCTGGATTATTTGCAAACGTTGGGCGTGACAGCGCTCTATCTCAACCCAATTTTTGCCTCGGCGGCCAACCACCGTTACCATACCTTTGACTATTTTCAGGTCGATCCGCTCCTGGGCGGCAACGAGGCGCTGCGTGAGTTACTCGATGAGGCTCATCACCGGAAGATGCGGGTGGTGCTGGACGGCGTGTTCAATCACGCCAGCCGGGGCTTTTGGCCCTTTCACCACATTCTGGAAAACGGGGCCAATTCGCCCTACCTGGATTGGTTCATCATCCACGATTGGCCGCTGCGGCCCTATTCCAGCGATCGGGACAATCCGCTTAACTATGAAGCCTGGTGGAATTTGCCGGCCCTGCCCAAACTCAACACCAACAATCCGGGCGTTAGGGATTACATCTTGACTGTGGTTCGCTATTGGTTAGAGTTTGGCATCGACGGCTGGCGGCTGGATGTGCCGGAAGAGATCGACGATGAAGCCTTCTGGCAGGACTTTCGCCGCGTGGTCAAGCGCGCCAATCCCGACGCCTACATCGTCGGCGAGATCTGGCATGAGGCGCCAGACTGGCTGCGTGGGGATCGCTTTGACGCGGTGATGAAT
>CAYZHI010000106.1:0-9953 GCA_964477335.1 uncultured Caldilineaceae bacterium
TCTCATGGTCGACCGCCGCTCGATGGGCGCGGCAATCATTACCGGGATCGGCATTGGCCTGGCGGTAGCCTCAAAATTCAGCGCCCTGCCCATCGCCTTTGCCCCTGTTGTCGCCGCGTACATGGTCGTTGCCCACCGGCAACCCAGGCTGGATAGCTCATCACCAAAAAATCAAAGCCTCAATGCTCAATCGCCAATCCTCAATCATAAATCGCAAATCGTAAATCGTAAATCCCCAACCGCAAATCGCATGATTAGCCTGGTGCTGCTCTCCCTCGGCGTCGCTTTTGCCATCTTCGCCGTTACCTCGCCCTACGTGCTGCTTGACTTCGATAATTTCAAGCAGGCAGTATTGGTGGAGCAAGGCAACATGGTCCGAGGCATGGCCGATTTTCCGTTCACCCGGCAATATCGCAACACTCTGGCCTACTGGTACTTCCTGGAGCAACAGGTCCGCTGGGGGATGGGCTGGCCGCTGGGGTTGCTGGCTATGGCCGGATTAATCTGGGTCATCGGCAAGGCGGTCCGAGGGCAAGCCCAACCGGGCGAATGGATTGTGCTGTGGTGGATTATTCTCTATTTTGGGGTTACCGGTCTCTTTCTGGCGAAATTTATGCGTTATATGGCGCCGGTAGTGCCGCTGTTTACGCTGTTTGGGGCCGGGTTGGTGGCGGCCTTATGGCAATGGGGAAACACGGCAGGGGAGCAGGGGAGCAGAGGTGCAGAGGAGCAGAGGAGAGAAACTGCTCCCCTGCACCCTCGCCCCCATGCTCCTCTGCTCCACAAACTCAGCCAGGTCGCCGCCATCGCCCTGGCCGCCATCGCCCTGGCGGGCGCGCTGATCTGGTCACTCGCCTTTGTCAACGGAGTTTACGGCAGCGAGCACACCTGGGTGACTTTTTCCCGCTGGATTTACGCCAACGTGCCCGACGAAGCTTGCATTGCCTACGAGCATTGGGATGACCGTATGCCCACCGACATCCCCGAACCGGACGGCAACGCCGGCGCCCACCGTTACTTCCAGCCTCAACTGCCCATGTACGACGACGACACGCCGCAAAAATATGAGCTGCTACGCAGCACGTTGATGAACTGCGACTACATTGTCCTGGCCAGTAACCGGCTGTGGCGCACCATCCCTCGCCTGCCGGAACGGTATCCGATGAGCCGTCGCTATTATGAAGCCCTCTTCTCGGAAAGCAGCGAGTTGGGTTTTGAGCAGATCTATACCGTCGAGACGCCGCCGCGGCTGGGGCCCCTCCGCTTCGATGATCAAGCGGCCGACGAAAGCTTCACCGTTTACGATCATCCCAAGCCCATCCTGTTCAAAAAGACTCGCCAGCTTTCGGCGGCGGAGTGGGATGCCATTTTGGGCCAGACCTGGCAGGGCGCTATGCCCGGCTATGTCGGCCGGCCGACGTTGCTCATGCGCCTGGCCGGCGCCGGTGACAATCCGCGACCGCCAATTGAACAATCTCCAGAGCAGGCCGGCAAGTCTCTGATGCTGGCTGAGCCGGTCGATCAACTGCCGGTGGTGAGCGATTTCCGTTGGAATAGCCTGGCCAATAATTCTACCGCAGTGGCTATCCTGATGTGGTGGGGCGTGGTCATGTTGCTTGGCCTCATCGCCTGGCCGCTTACGTATCTCCTCTGCGCCAAGCTGCCGGATCGAGGGTATGGCCTGAGCAAGAGTTTGGGTTTATTGCTGGTGAGTTATTTTGTCTGGATCAACAGCAGCCTGGGCTGGCTGGGCAATCGCTGGGGCACAGCCGTGCTGGCGGTAGTGATCCTGTTTGGCTTGAGTACCTGGCTGTTTATTCACCAACGCCGCCCTATCTTCGAATTCTGGCGGCGAAACCGTCGCCTGATTCTGGTCAGTGAGGCCGTTTTTACCCTGGTCTATCTCTTCTTCATTTTCCTGCGCCTGCTGAACCCCGATTTGTGGCAACCCTGGCTGGGCGGCGAAAAAATGCTGGAGATTGGCTTCTTGAATGCCATCGTCAAAAGCGCCCACATGCCGCCCTATGATCCCTTCTTTGCCGGCGGGATAATCAACTACTATTACTACGGTCTCTTTTTGGTGGGTGTGCTGGTCAAGCTCACCGGCATCCAGCCCTCGACCGCCTTCAATCTGGCGGTGCCCACCCTGGCCGGGTTAACCGCCATCAACGTCTTCAGCCTGGCCACCAATCTGGCCATAGGGCGACTCCCCTTCGGCCGTCTGGGGCCAGCCAGCCGCCTGCCCACAGCCGCAGACCGGGCTGACCTCAACGCCATCGGGGCTGGCCTACTGGCCATCTTGCTGGTGCTCTTAATCGGCAACCTGGATGGCGCCGGCCAACTTATGCGTGACCTGGCCCGCTTGAGTACCAGCAATTTTCAAAGCGCCATTCCCGGCCTGCAAACCCTGGTACTCTCGATGGGTGGGCTGACCCACCTCTTCCGCGGTGAAACCCTGATCACCTACAACTACTGGGATCCCACCCGGGTGATCCCGGCCACCATCAACGAGTTTCCCTACTTCAGCTTCCTCTTTGCCGACCTGCATCCCCATATGATCGGCCTCCCCTTCACCGTGCTTTTCTTAAGCCTGGCTTACAACTGGCTCCGCCCCAACGAACGAACCTCCCTTCGGTCGCAACCGGCCATCCAGCCATCCAGCCAACCTCCCTTCATCCCTCATCCTTCAGCCTTCATCTTTGCTCTGCGCTGGCTGGCCTTGCCTTTTGTGTTGGGAGCCGTGGCCGTGATCAACACCTGGGACCTGCCCACTTACCTGGGCCTGATGCTGGCGACCTTCCTGTTGAGCCGCTATCGCCGCCTGGCCGGGGAACTCACCCTGACCCAAGCCGCCCTCCTGCTGGGACAGGGGTTGCTCTTTGGCCTGGCGCTGCTGGCGATGACGTATCTCCTGTATGCGCCCTTCTTCCTCAACTATCAGGCCATCGACGTTGGGTTGGGCCTGGTGCGCGACCAAACGCCGCTCGACCAGCACCTCAAGATTTGGGGACTGTTCATATTTGTGATGGGTTCCTGGCTGCTGGTTTCGCTGCTCTACCCGGCGACTCGCGCCGGCCTGCTGCGGGCGCTGAGCCTGGGCTTGCGCCGCTGGAATGTAGCCCCCCACCTAACCGAGATTTACCGCCGGCTTGTCTCCCGCCAGACTCAGGGTTATTACCTGGGCTGGTGGAGCCTGGCCGGCATGCTGGCCATGTCGATAGTTCTGGTATTGCTCGGCTACCCGGTGCCGGCCTATTTATTACCACTGTTGACCCTGGCCGTGCTCTTGCTGTTCCGCCGCGAAGTAACCCCCGAAACCGCTTACCTGACTGTCCTCGGCTTCACCGGCCTGTCAATTCTACTGGGGGTAGAATTTTTCTTCCTGCGCGACTTTCTGGGCGGCGGTGAATATTACCGCATGAATACCCTATTCAAATTCTTCATCCAGGTGTGGGTGATGTTTGGCCTGGTAGCCGCCGTGGCCCTGCCCCAGTTGTGGCAGTGGGCCTGGCGCTGGCCCTGGCCGGCGCAACTGGCCTGGCATGGCGCGGTCATGCTGCTGCTGATGGCCAGCCTGATCTACCCCGTGCTGGGCACCCGCACCCGCGTCGACGACCGCTTCCCCGGCGACCAAAACCGGCCGCCGCTGGGCACGCTCGACGG
The DNA here is from genome assembly GCA_964477335.1 of uncultured Caldilineaceae bacterium. GTDB lineage: Bacteria > Chloroflexota > Anaerolineae > 4572-78 > J111 > CAYNLK01. The sequence continues at coordinate 3,664 of CAYZHI010000106.1, forward strand.
GCTGGCCTATATGACCGTAGGCGCCTTTGAATGGCCCGCCGGCAGTCCCATCGAGCTAAAGTATGACTACGAGGCTATCCGTTGGCTGCAAGAGAATGTGCCCGGCACGCCGGTTCTGGCCGAAGCCAAGGTGGGCTACTACCGCGAAGGCGGCATGCGGGTGGCGGCCTACACCGGGCTGCCGTCGATTCTGGGCGGGCTGCACCAGAGCGAGCAGCGCTACGCCGCCCAGGTCGGTGACCGGGATTTTGTGGTCAGCGAGTTTTGGACTACACCCGACCCGCAGCGCGCCCTCGCATTGATCGACCAATTGGGCATCGACTACATCTACGTTGGCCAAATTGAGCGGATTACCCACGGGCCTTACATCGAAGAAAAATTCGAGCAGTTGCGCCGGCAAGGCGCGCTGGAGCTGGTCTTTGCCAATGAAAAAACCAAAATTTATCGGGTAGTAAAATGAAGGCAGATGGCGACATGCGGCAGGAGGAAAATAACTTCATCGCTCAGCCCCGCGCCGCGGCCCTCACGCAAAGCGTTCAGCCCTCAGCCCTCATTCTTCAGCCTGCGGCGGAGTTGAGCAATGAAACCATCCAGCAGCTTTTGGCCCCGGTCGGCTTCAAAGATTGGCTGCAAGCCTACGCCTGCCTGCGGCGCATCCCGGCCGGCGCCGAGGCCAGGCTGGCTCTGGCCGATCTGTTGCCCGTGCTGTTCATGGCGCTGAGCAGCGCAGCCAACCCTGATCGAGTTCTGGTCAGCTTTGAGCGATTTAGCCGCAACGCCCCCGACCCGCACCAATTGCTCCGTTATCTGCGAGATAACCCGCGCGCCGTCGAAACCCTGGTCACCCTGTTTGCCGGTAGCCAGTTTCTCTCCGAAATCCTGCTGCGCCACCCCGAGTACCTCAATCAGCTCACCGCCCGCAAACACGTGGCCGAACTCAAGCCGGTTGAGCAGCTCCGGACGGAGCTACAGGTGAAGCTGGCTCCGTTGCTGGCCAATCACCGCAACGGCCCAATTCCGCCGGCTGAATTGGCGTCCATCTTCGACATCTTGCGCCGTTTTCAGCGACAGGAGCTGCTCCGGATTGGCACCTACGACCTGTTGGATTTGTTCGACCTGTCCACCGTCACCGGCCAGCTTTCAAACCTGGCCGACAGCCTGGTGCAAAGCTGTTTGGAACTGGCGGCCCGGCAATCCCAAACCGAGCCGGGTGGTTTTGCTGTGTTAGGGATGGGCAAACTGGGCGGCGCGGAACTGAACTACAGCTCCGACATCGACCTGATTTTTGTGGCAGCCGACCGGGCCGGGGCTTATTTGGGCCTGGCCCAACAATTGATTGACGGCCTGGCGCGCGCCACCGGCGAGGGCTTTCTCTACCGGGTCGATATGCGGCTGCGACCGTGGGGTAACGCCGGGGCGCTGGTCACCTCGCTGGAGGGCCATCTGGACTATTTGCAAAAGCACGCCCGGCTGTGGGAACGGCAGGCGCTGCTCAAGGCTCGGGTCATTGCCGGTGATCAGGCCATCGGCCACCGGCTACTGCGCCAGGCCAAGCCGTTCCTGTTCAACACCCCGGCCGACATCGTTCGTCGCGACGTGCGGGCCATGAAAGAGCGGATCGAAACCAAACTGCGGCGGCAGGGCAATAGTTGGGGTGAGGTCAAGCTGGGGGCCGGCTCAATCCGGGATATCGAATTTGTGACTCAATATTTACAGTTGGTGCACGGCCGGCAACGGCCTGAGTTGCACCAGCGCAACACGCTTGATGCCCTGGCCCAACTTTCGGCTGGCGGCTACATCCAGCCGGCGGAATATCGCGTCCTGGCCGATGGCTACATCTTTCTACGCACTGTGGAGCACCACCTGCAACTGATGCATTACCGCCAAACCCACACCCTGCCCGCCGAAGCTGAAGCCCTGACCCACCTGGCCCGCCGCTTGCGCTTTCCCGGCGTTGAGGCCGGCGAGAGATTTGTGGCCCGCTACCAGGAACACAGCGTCGCCATTCGCACCGTTTACCGCCGGTATCTCGATATCGGTGAGATTGGAGGTCAAACCGTGAGCAACGAGGCTAAACCGGGGCAAGAACCCAACCTTCCTGCCGCCCACGTGGCCCGCCATACCCGCCGGATGCCGGCCACCTACGCCGCCACCTTTACCGAGGCGGAAATCGCTCACCACACCGAGCTGATCGACCGCCTGGGGCCGGATAAACTGATTGAGGTGGAGGCTGGCCGGCGTGACGACGACATGTGGCAGGTGACCATCGTTGGTTTTGATTATGTGGGCCAGCTTTCGCTCATTTGCGGGCTGCTGTTTGTCTATGGCTTTGATATTGTGGACGGCCACGTCTTTTCCTATGGCCTGGCTGAAAAGAGCGTCCAACCAAAAGCGGCGTGGCGGCGCTCAAAATCTCGTTACCAGTTGCCCCACAAGTCGGGGCAGGAGGCGCAACCCAAGATTGTTGATGTTTTCACCGTGCGCCCTCTCCAACCCGACATCAGTGCATCCTCCTGGCTCGCCTATGCAACTGACCTGGCCGAATTGACCCGCCTCCTCCACGCCGGCAAACAACGTGAAGCCCAGGGCGAGCTGGCCAAGCGGGTGGTCGTGGCGCTGCGGGAATTGGCCGCCGATACCACCACTCTTTACCCGGTTGAGATCAAAATTGATAACGATTCGTCCGAAAAATATACTATTCTCTATATCGAGGCGCTCGACACCATCGGCTTTCTGTACGAGTTCACCAATGCCCTGGCCCTGACCGGAATCAACATCAACCACATGACGGTCGATACGGTGGGCAACCGGGTGCAGGACACCCTCTACGTCATCGATTCCCTCGGCCGCAAGATCACCGCGGCCAACAAGCTGCGGGAGCTGCGGGCGGCCACGGTGCTGATCAAAGAGTTCACCCACTTACTGCCTCGCTCACCCAACCCTGAAGCGGCCCTGTTGAATTTTCGCCAATTTGTCGGCCAGCTTTTCACCCGGCCCAACTGGCCGGACGAACTCACCTCGCTGGAACAGCCCGAAATACTGGTCAGGCTGGCCCGGCTGTTGGGCGTCAGCGAGTTCTTGTGGAACGATTTTCTGCGCATGCAGTACGCCAACCTGTTCCCGGTCCTCAGCGACGTTACCGGGCTGGCTGCGGCTAAATCAAAACAGCAACTGCAGACTGAACTGGCCGACAAGCTGGCAGACGCAACCGACGCCGCCCAACAGCGGCAGGCTCTCAACGAGTTCAAGGACCGGGAGATGTTCCGCATCGATATGCGCCAAATCCAGGGCCACATCACCAAATTTGGCCAATTCTCAGCCGAGTTGAGCGATCTGGTCGAAGTAGTGGTTGCCGCGGCCTATCAACTGGCCTGCGCCGAACTGAAGCAAGAATTTGGCGAGCCGGTGCAGGAGAATCGTCAGCCCGGCCGGATGACCGTCTGCGGGCTGGGCAAGTGCGGTGGTCGCGAGTTGGGTTTTGCCTCGGATATCGAATTGATGTTCATTTTTACGGGCGGCGGCAGAACCAGCGGTCCCCGGGTCATCACCAACGCCGAATTTTATGAAAAGGTGGTTCAGGCGGTCAACCGGATCATTCAATCGAAGCGGGAAGGCATCTTTGAGATCGACCTGCGCCTGCGCCCGTATGGGCGCGCCGGCAGTATGGCCGTGTCGCTCGACTCCTTCCGTCGCTACTTTGCCCGCAGCGGCGACGCCTGGCCCTACGAACAGCAGGCCCTGATCAAGTTGCGACCGATTGCCGGAGACGTGGAACTGGGCCAGGAAATTGTCAAGCTGCGCGACGAATTGATCTATACCGGTGAACCTTTTGATGTGGCCGCGATGCGGGCGATGCGGGAACGGCAGGTCAGGCATCTGGTCACCGCTGGCACGATCAATGCCAAGTTCAGTCCGGGCGGGCTGGTCGATATCGAATATCTGGTGCAGGGTCTGCAAATCAGCTACGGTCACAAAAACCCTCACCTGCGGTCCACCAATACCCGCGAAGCAATGGCGGCCCTGGCCGCGGCCGGTATTGTGACCCAGACCGACTTCAAGCAGCTTTACCAGGCCCATAAATTTCTGCGGCAACTCATCAATGCGCTGCGCATGGTTCGGGGTAACGCCAAAGATTTGACCGTGCCGCCGCCGGACAGTGAGGAGTTCGATTTTCTGGCGCGGCGGTTGAATTACGGCAGCAATCTCGCCCAACTCTGGGCTGACCTGACCAACCACATGACCGGCGTGCAAGAACTTAGCCGGCGGCTATTGGGCTGATAAACCGGGCCAAACCGCCGACTTTTTTAGGTGATACTGGCCTGGCTTGAGCGTATACACAATGATACATGAAACGTGAAGCGTAAAACGTAATGATTTTGCATAAGAAACCTTACGCATCACGTTTTACGCTTTGCGAAAAATTGAACCTACTGTAATGACATATGGATTTCATACCTATCCTGATCTGGTGGTTGGTTGTTCTCATATTCGGCCTGATCGGCTGGCCGCTGGCTTTTAGCCTGCTGCGCCACTTACCCGATCGAGGCTTTGCCCTGGCCCGGCCGGTTGGATTATTACTCAGCGGCTACATTTTGTGGCTGGGCGGCACCTTTCGGCTGTTGCAAAACAACGGGGGCGGAATTGTTGCGGCGATGCTCATTGTGTTGGCTGTGGGCTTGATCTGGTACTGGCAGCAACGGCGCGGTGGTGATGACCTGTCGATGCTGGCCTGGCTGCGGCGGGAATGGCGCTACGCCCTGACCGTTGAACTGCTCTTTAGCCTGACGTTGGTGGCCTGGGCTATCTTCAAAGCCTACAACCCCAACATCGAAACGGCCGGCGGCGAGAAATGGATGGAGATCACCTTCATCAACGGCGTTCTCCGCAGCGACTATTTTCCGCCGCAAGACCCCTGGCTGTCGGGTTTTGCCATCAGCTACTATTACTTTGGCTACGTCCTGATGGCGATGGTCACCCAACTGACCGGCCTGACCTCGGTAATCGCCTTCAATCTGTACATTCCTGCCCTTTTGGCGCTGACGCTGGTCGCCGCTCTCGGTATCGTGGCCAACCTCACCAGCCTGTATCAATTTTCAAGGAGCAATGAGCAATTAGCAAAGGGTAACGACCAAAACGGGCCAACTGTGTGGCTGACCGGCTCGGCGATTGCAACCGGTCTGCTCGGCTCGCTATTTGTGGCAATTTTGGGCCATTGGGAAGGTTTGCTGGAGGTGATACACCGGCGGGGGTTGTTGCCGGCCGGCTTTTGGAGCTGGCTGGATATTCGCGACCTGCGCGAACTCCCCCTCGATCCTGGCTCCGGCTGGATACCCGACCGCTTCATGTGGTGGTGGCGCGGTTCACGCGTCCTCACCGATTACACCCTGACCAGCCAGGAGCAAGAGGTTATCGACGAGTTTCCGTTTTTCAGTTTCTTACTGGGCGACGTTCACCCCCACGTCCTGGCGCTGCCGTTCGTGCTGCTGGTGGTCGCCCTGGCTTTGAATCTGTTAGTCAATCAGAAAGTAGTGGTCAGTAGTCAGTGGTCAGTGGTCAGTTCCACTGGGAGAGTTCGGACTGGTCGACGGTCAACAATTATTATCGATACTTTATGGCAAACTTTAAAGAATAGCTGGCAAGATTTGTTGACGGCCACCGGCGGCCGGCTGGCCTTGGGACTCTACGCGGTCTGTTTGGGCGGCTTGAGTTTTCTGAATACCTGGGATTTTCCTATCTACCTGAGCCTGGTCGGGGTGACCTATCTTATCTGGCTATACCGCCAGACTGAACAAAGTAAGATGAAAGATGAAACCCTCCCCTATTCCTCATCTTTCATCACTTCGGGTCTGATCGGCACAGCCATTTTGGGTCTGGCCGGCGTAATTCTCTACCTGCCCTTTTACGCCACCTTCCAGTCGCAGGCCAGAGGAATCCTGCCAAACTTGTGGAATCCAACCCGCCTGCCCCAGTTTTTGGTCTTCTTTGGCCCGTTTCTGGTGGCGACTATTGCCCTGCTACTGGTTCTGTCAAGGCAAAGTTGCGGCTGGAAAAAACAGATCGGTTGGACCGTAACGCTGACAGTGCTGGGGCCGCTGCTGCTGATGCTGGTAACCTTAACCGGCCTGCTCATCAGCCCGGCCGGCCAGGAATATGTGCAGGGTCTGCTCAACAACCCCGACGTGCAGCAACTCCTCGGCCAGACCACCGTGGGGTCGCTGGTGCAAGAGTCGCTCTGGCGGCGGCTGACCAACCCGTGGACCTTCCTGCTGCTGGGCGGCCTGCTCGGCTGG
>CAYZHI010000107.1:0-9939 GCA_964477335.1 uncultured Caldilineaceae bacterium
GGCCCTGCGCGCCGCCGCGGAAATCCCGGCCCAGTTTGAAAACATTTCCCTGGAAGAGCGTTACCTGGAGCAGTTGGAGCAGGATTTGGCTATGGCCGATAATCGCCCCGAAATCGACGTGGTGGCGGAAGCGCTGGCCGAAGCCGGCTACTATCGCTCCCGCCGCGAGCGCAAACAGCGCCAAAAACAGGCCTCGACCCGCTATCTGCGGCTGGCGGCTCCCGACGGCGCCATGGTCTGGGTAGGCAAAAATGCCCTGCAAAACGCCCACCTCACCTTCAGCCGGGCCGCCGCCGATGATCTATGGCTCCACGCCCGGAATCTGCCCGGCGCCCACGTGGTCATTCCGACCGCTGCGGGGCTGCCCAGCGAGACGGACGTCTTGTGGGCGGCCGGCGTCGCCGCCTGGTACTCGCGGGCGCGCCACGATACCGCGGTGGAGGTGGACGTGACGCTCAAGAAATATGTGCGGGCCATCAAGGGCGCCGCCCCCGGCCTGGTGACCTACCGCCATGAGACGACTGTGCGCGTTGTCCCGCTGGAGCCCGAGGAAGAATAGCGGTTAGTTGGCCGGTTCTACATACGGCGTCCGCAGTTTAATCGGCTCTTCCACCTTGCGGCGCAGTCGCAGATTCAACATCTCCACAAACACGGCAAAGCCCATCGCAAAGTAGATGTAGCCCTTGGGAATGTGGAAATGCAGCCCTTCCGCTACCAACGACATCCCAATTAGCAGTAGAAAGCTCAGGGCCAGCATCTTGATGGTGGGGTGCTTATCTACAAATCTACTCACCGAGCCGGCGGCTACCAGCATAATCCCCACGGCGATGACCACCGCCGCCACCATCACCGGCAACTCATCGACCATGCCCACGGCCGTGATGACCGAATCCAGCGAAAAGACAATATCGAGCAAGAGAATTTGGATAATTACGCTGGTAAACGTCGCCTTGACTTTGGCTGAGGCGTGCCCCTCTTCCCCTTCCAGTTTTTCGTGGATTTCATAGGTGCTTTTTCCCAGCAGGAACAGGCCGCCGACGATTAAGATCAAATCTCGGCCGGAGACTGGATGCTCCAAAATGTGAAACAGCGGCGTGGTTAACTGAGCAATCCAGGTTAGTGAAAAGAGCAGACCAATCCGCACCAACATGGCCAGGCTCAACCCTACCTGCCGGGCGCGGGCCTGTTGGTGGTCGGGCAGTTTGCCGGCCAAAATCGAGATGAAGATGATGTTGTCGATGCCTAAGACGATCTCCAGAGCGGTTAGCGTGACCAGAGCAATCCAGATTTGAGGATCAAAGAGCCAATCCATCGCGGTGTTCCCCCTCTTTCAGGTTTTTAGATTGTCGGTTGGGCCGATTCCCCGTTGCGGTTTCATGGTACGAATGTAAGATGACCTTGTCAAGGCGAAAAGAGTAGAAATCAAAGCAAACTCGTAACTACTCAAAAAACGAGCCATTGAAGGGGCGGGGATTGGGAGATTAGGGGATTCTTAGGCTTATTTCATTTCATCCCCTAATCTCCTAATCTCTGCAAATTTGTACACTTTTGGGCTTAGTGGTGAGCCGTTACGCAAATTCAAATTTTGGCGCTTCCTAACCGGTAGCCGGCGTGATGCAGGTCGCGCAGGGCCAGATAGATTTTCTGGTAAACCTGGCGGAAGTAGGCTTCATAACGGGGCGCCAGCTCGGCGTCCGGTTCGACCATCACCTGCTTGTACCGGAGCGTTGCCAGGGCGGTGGCTAAATCAGGATAGACGCCGGCGCCTAACCCACCCAAAACCGCCGCGCCCAGGCTGGTGGTCTCGGTGACCTCGCTGACGATGACGGTTTGATTGAAGATGGTTGCTTTGAGTTGCACCAACAACTGGTTGCGGGTGCTGCCGCCGATCAGATACAATTTTTGCAGCGGCGCAACGCCGGGGTAGGCCAGCAACGCTTCCAAGGAGTGGCGCGCCTCGTAAGCCAGACCTTCCAGAATGGCCCGGAAAAGCACACCCCGTTTGGCGTCGGTGCTCAGGCCAATGAAGGCGCCGCGCCCCTGGGGATCATCATAGGGGGGATTGGCCAGCCGCAGGTGGGGCAAAAAGCTGACCCCCAGGCTGCCTGGGGGAACCTGTTCGGCTTCGGCAATCAGGCTGGCGTGATCCGCCTCAGCGCCCAGCAGCTCTCTGAACCAGTCCACACACGCGCCCGACGTATACAGACCGGCCAACACGTAGTAGTGACCGGCTGCCACGTGCGCCCCCTGGGTGTAACCCTGATGGCTTATGGCCGGATCGCTGAGGGGGTGGTCCAGCGGCACAAAGATGGCCTCGGCCGTGCCCATCGAATTGAGCACGTGACCGGGTTGGGCCACGCCCAGGGCCAAAGCCCCGCAGACGTGATCGTGGCCGCCGGGGGAGACCAGGGCCGTGGTCGGCAGGCCGGTGGCCTCGGCTGCCTCAGTGGTGATCGGGCCAAGCGGGCTGCCGCTGGCTTGCAACGGGGCCAGCAGGTCAGGCGAGAGGCCCATCTCCTGCACCAGTTCACGGTCCCACTCCAGCCGGGCCAAATTCAAAGCCAGGGTGCGCGAAGCCAGCGAGTAGTCGGTGGCTGGCACGCCGCAGAGGCGATAGGCGATGTAGTCGGCCATGTTGAGCCAGCGGGCGGTACGGCCATAGACATCGGGTTGGTTCTGCTTGAGCCAGAGCAGCTTGCACATCCCAAAAATGGGCTGCAACGAGAGGCCGGTCAGGGCAAATAGCCGGTCGCGGCCGATGGTCTCGGCCAGCCAGTCGACCTGGGGTTGGGTACGCTGGTCAAACCAGGCAATGGCGTCGTAAGTGGGTTGGCCGTGCGCATCCAGCGGCACGCCGGCCTCGCCCACGCTGGCCACAGCTACCCCGGCGATGCGACCGGGGTCAACCAGTTGGCCGGTGGCCTGACGCAGCACCCGCGCCACCGATTGCCAGATTTCCTCGGGATTGTAGTAGGCCCAGCCGGGCTGGGGATAATGAATCAACGTGGGCGTACTGGCTTCGGCCACGATGCGGCCGTCAGGCCCAAAGATGACCGCCTTGATGTTGGTCGTACCGACGTCAACGCCGGTTAAAAGAGGATTATCAGCCATAATCGTTTATCCTTTTTGCTTAGGGTGAAGCCGAGTCCAGAAATGGTGGCGCTCATCAAAATTCCAACCGGGCGATTCCAGCGCCAATTCGTGGCGGGGCCAGCCGCCGGCAATCCGAGCCATTGTTTCGTCCCACGGTCGAATACCGCTGAGGGTATCGGCCGCTTCCACATTACAGGCGCCCACTGCCACCGCTGCAGTCACAGCCTCTGCCGGCGACATATCACGCAGCAAAGCGGCCAAAAAGCCGGCAATCGTTGCATCTCCGGAGCCGGCGGCGCCCACCAGCTTCACCTTGAAACAGGGCGCCCAGATCTCTTGATCGGCCCAGGCCGCCGGATCGGAGGGGCCGGCGCGCCCCAGCGTCTCCATTACAGAGACGCCCGGCGTGCGCAGGTAGAAACCCCGGTCGCCCAATTTCAAACAGATGATTTTTGCGCCCATGGCCTGTAACTCCCGGCTCAAATCCGACAGCAACTCAGGCGTGAGCAGCGGCAAGAAGTTGGGGCTGCCCACCTGGCGGCAAAGTTCATCGTAAGTTTGGCGGCGGACCATGTAGAGGATCTCTTCGATGCTGGGCAGAAAAATATCCACGTATGGCAGGGTCAACTGCAAAATCGAGCGCCAGTCGGCCTGGCCGGCCGGGGAGGAGGGATCGGGCAAGGCCATGTCCAGCGAAGTGGTCACTCCGGTGGCTTTGGCCCGGCGAAAAATCTCCGCCAACTGAGTCCCGCCATCGGCAAACATCGACTGCATGATCGGGGGGTAGCCAAAGTGAAACAGGCGGGCCGCCGCGACCACGTCGAAACAGACATCCTCAACGCTGAAGGTGTCGTTGGCGCCGGGACAATGGAGAAAAATCCGATCTACCCCCGGTGGATTAATAATAATGGTGTAGGAGGTGCTCACCGTTGGGGCGATCACCATACCGCCGGCCAGGTGAGGATCGTCGGCGGCCATCAATTGGATAACAGCCTGGCCAAACAAATCGTCGCCCACTTTGCCCATGAGCTGGCAGGTGATGCCTAACTTGTGCAGGGCCAGGCCGGTATTGGACACCGGCCCCCCCGTGGAAAAAGTGGCGGACCCAACCTGCAACAGTCGCCCCGGCAGGAACATCTTCTCAAACTTGTCTGGGGCGCTGGCCGCCATATCGGGGATAATGTCCAGGCAGATATGACCGGCGACGACAGCGAGATGTGTTTCAGACATCGTTGTCTCCTGGATGAGTAGTTTAACCGGTGACCAGTTTTCTCTTGCCGGTTAAATCGAAGTAATCTCGGAGAAGCTGGCCGGTGCGCTCACGGACCGACTCCTGGGCCGCGGCCAGATCGCCGGTTTGTTTCAGGGTGGTTTCATAAACCTGGCGGATTTCGGTGCCAACGTTCACTTTGGCAATGCCTCGCTTGACCGCCCCCAAAAAATAGTCTCGTTTGATCCCGGAGCCGCCGTGGAGGACTAAGGGGATGCCGCCGGTAGCCTGATGAAGCTGTTCGAGATGGTCGAGGTTGAGTCTGGCTTCGACTTTTTTCTGATCCTTTTGCACCCCGGAAATAGCCCCGTGAATATTGCCAATGGCTACCGACAGCCAGTCGCAGCCGGTTTCTTGCACAAAACGGCGGGCCTGCGCCACATCGGTGAAACCTTTACCGGAGGCGAACAGTTCTTCGTAGGGCGGCAGCGGACCGGCTTCGTGCCCCAGGACTGCGCCTAACTCGGCCTCGCAGGGAATACCGGCGGCGTGGGCCAGCTCGGCTACCTGCCGGGTGGCCTCGATATTTTCTTCCAGGCTCAGCCGTGAACCGTCGACCATCACCGACTGATAGCCCAGCTCGATGGCTTCCTTGATTACAGCCAGATAATCGACCCGGACATTGTCCTCATCGATGACCGGTACATGGTCTAGGTGGAGATGGACATAGTCAGGCTGCTCCCATTTCTTGAACTCGGCCATCACTGCGGCCAGGCTCTTGCTTTCAAACTTGAGCCACTCCAGCCGGGCTACCTCAACCAGGGCAAAGCAATCCTGGTCGACTAACGCCTGAATGACCGGCGCCATCATCGGCAGATAGGGGATGTTAAAGGCGGGCACAACCAGGCCGGCCTTGAGGGCATTACGCATAATTTCTGCACTGCTGAGCATTGATTTAGACTCCTGTAATTTGTTTTTTTATAGTCATCAGTTATCAGTTATCAGTGGTCAGTTGACTGTTGACTGATCACTGATCACTGACCACTGATCACTGACCACTGATCACTGACCACTGATCACTGTTCACTTGCTTGACGTTGGCTCGCATTAGCCGGATACGGTGGACGACTTCGGCCCGCATCCGTAGTTTGCCTTGTTGCAGGATATCGGCCTGCTTGCGGGAACCCATCACTTGTTGGTAGCTAACCTCGGCCGGCAGAGCCGCAATAGCCTCAGCCACGCCGGTCAGAAACGTCTTTTTCAAGACGGTGCCAATATTGAACTTGGCGACGCCCAGCTCAATTGCCCGGCCAATCGCTGCATCCGGGAAGCCGGTGCCGCCGTGGATCACTAACGGTACTGTCACGGTCTGGCGGATATCGGCCAGGCGCGGCCAATCGATGACCGCCTGGCCGCGGGTCAGGATATGGACGTTGCCCACGGATACGGCCAGGGCGTCGATGCCCGTTTCAGCCACAAAGCGGGCGGCCTCAGCCGGGTCGGTCAATTGACCGACGGCGTGGCCCATCTCGCCGGAGGCATCGGGCAGTTGGCCGACCTCGGCCTCGACGCCGACGCCCACGGCGTGGGCCGCCTCAACCACCTGCCGGGTGAGGCGCAGATGCTCCGGGTAGGGCAGGTGGCTGGAGTCCAGCATCACCGCATTGAAACCGGCCCGGATGCCGCGCACGACCTGGGCAAACGTCGAGACCTCGTTGAGGATGAAGGAAACCGGTACTTTGGCCGCCTCGGCAGTGACTCGGCCGAGCGCGCCCAGCCGTTCCAGGCCGCCGCCGTCTAGCCAGCCGGGTTCCATCATAATACCGCCAAAACCGAGGATAACCGGGCTATGTTCGGTCTCAGCCGCTTCCAATACGGCTTCCAGTGAATAGACATCCCAGGCTTCAAAGTAACCCACCGCGTAGCCGCCGGCCTGGGCCGCGGCCAGAAGTTCCCTGTACGGTACAAGCATTGTTTCTCCCGGAATAGTCGACGATTAACCCTTGACCGCGCCCAGGGTTAAGCCGCGGACGATGTAACGCTGGGCCGTTAGGGCCAGCAGCGTTGGCGGCAAGATGGCGAAGAGAAGGCGCGTGGCGACGAACCAGAACTGGATGCCTTGCGTGTGTTCCACCCCGGCAATAACCACCGTGATCGGCTGGGCATCTTTTAAGGTTAAGATCAGGGCAAAAATAAACTCGTTCCAGGAGAAGGCAAAGCAAATGACGGCGGCGGCGGCTACGGCCGGGGCCGCCAGCGGCAGGGCAATGTGCCAAAAGCTCTGGAAGCGTGAGGCGCCATCAACCCAGGCCGACTCTTCCAATTCTTTGGGCAACTCTCTGAACACATCCTGCATAATGAGCACGGCAAAGGGCATCGTAAAGGTGGCGTTGGCCAGGATGAGGGCCAAATGCGTATCCAGCAGTTTAAGGGTCTGCATAACCATAAAAAAGGGAATAACGGTGACCATCGGCGGCAAGAATCGCTGCGACAGGAACCACATGCTGATGTCCTTGTTCTTCCAGCCATGGAAGCGAAAGGTGGCCAGGCCATAACCGACCAGAGTGCCAAAAGAAATGGCGATAATGGTCGCCCCCAGGGCGATAATCAGGCTGTTGAGCAGCGCCTTGCTGATCTCCGGCCAGCGATTGGTAAATTCAAGCTGCCAGTTGAGCAAAGTAGGTTGAAACTGCACAAAAGGGATCAGGGAGATCTTAGATAAGATGACGCTTGGTTCCTTGAACGAGGTGATGATGGTCCAGTAAAAGGGAAAAGCCACCCAGACGGTGGCGATGATGATAATCGCCCACAAGACGATATCTTTCAGAGTTTGTCGAATTTTATAGTTTTTCACGCGAAGCCCCCTCTAGTCATAAATCTCGCGCAGCCGGTTGAAGAAAGAGAAGCTGATGATCATCATAATCAACAGCAACAGATAAGCCAGGGCGGAAGCATAGCCAGCGTTAAAATTACGCAAGCCGGTCAGATAAATGTAGAAAGACAGGGTTTGAGTGGCTGCGCCTGGCCCGCCGCTGGTCATGCTGAAGGGAATATCCAGCATCTTGAAGGCCTCGATCAACCGCAAGATCGTGACCGTGAAGAGAACCGGAGATAGGAGCGGCAGGGTGATATAGCGGAAGGTGTCCCAACCGGAGGAGGAATCCAGCACCGCAGCTTCGTAAATCTCATCGGGTAAAGCCTGCAAACCGGCCAGGAGGACCAAAAAGCAGAACGGGGTCCACTGCCAGACGTCGACCAGGATGATGGCCAATCGGGCCAGCCAAACGTTTGAGAACCAGGGAGGTAAGGTAACCATCCCCAAGGCGGCGAGTACGGTATTGACCGCCCCAACTTGTTCGTGAAAAATGGTTAGCCCCAGGTAGCCCAGGGCGATGGGCGCAACGAAGAGCGGCATGACGAATAGGGAACGAAAGAAGCGCCGGCCGCGAATCTCCCGGTTGAAGAGCACCGCCAGCCCCAGCCCCAAGGAGACGGTCAGAACAACGCTGGCAATCACCAGAATGACGGTTACTTCGAACGAGTCCCAAAAACGATAGTCGCGGAAGGCCCTGGCGTAATTATCTAATCCAACGAAAGTCTGCTCCTGACCTAAACGGGCCCGGAAAAAACTCAAACGGAACGAATAGATCAGGGGAAAGATGGTGAAGGCCAGCACCCACAGAATACCAGGGCCAACAAAGAACCATTTCATCCGATCGCGTTTTTGCATGATTTCCCTCTTTCGGGGTAACTATTCACCCTTCATGTCATTTCGAGCCGTCGCAGACGGCGAGAAATCCCTAAAAAGTAACGTTTTCAAGTTCGGCTTCAGGGATTTCTCGGCCTTCGGCCTCGAAATGACATGCTTTTCTTAGGGTCTACTAATTCATCTGGAAATCAACTAAAAAGGGAAGGGGATAACCCCCTTCCCCTATGGTTCAACCAGGACTGAATTTAACGATTATTCGGGCGTGTAGCCAATCGACTCCTGGTACAGTTGCAGCAATTCCTCCCGGCCGAGATCATCGATGATGAAGTTCCAGTCATCATAGGTCCGGTCCAGAGCCTCCTGCGGGCTGATCTGGCCGGTGACCGCCTCAGACAGGTGGATGTCCCAGGCCGTCATCATCTCAGTGGTACCGGGGATGCGGATGTAGGTCTGGAAGATCGGATAGTTGTAGAAGTTGTCCTGATAGGCGCCGATGAATTCTTCGGCGTCGGCGGGGTCGTAACCGCCGGCTACATATTCCTCGACTGTGGCGGTACCGTAGGGCGGGAACCAGTCATAGGTGGTGCCGGGATCGACGCCGGTCCAGCCATAGGCCACGTTCCAGTGGTTGATTTCGGGCGTGGCCTGCCAGGCCATCCAGTAGTAGGCCAGGTCTGGGTTCTCGGCGTACTTGGACAGCACCGGGTGCCAGGAGCAACCGACTTGGTTGCCGACCATGTTCGGCTCATCCAGTTCCAGGAATTCGCCTGCTTCCATATCATAGGGTCCTTTGGTGCCGGGGATGCCACGCGCCCCCAGCTTGCCCTGGATCACGGATTGCGTTGGATCCTGGGCCAGCGAGCCAACATCGCCCCAGGAGAAAGTCATCACCGCATTGCCGGAGAGGAAATCGGCCCAGGCCTCGCCCAGGCTCCAGCCCCACATGGCCGAGGGGCCGGCCTTGGAGAGGGCCAGAAGCATTTCGAGCGCTTTCACATGGCCCGGTGAGTTGATCAACGGCTCCATCGTCTCGGGGTCAAAGTAGTAGATATTGTGGTACTTGGTGACTTGGTTTGGATTATCACCGGGGGCGGGGATGACCACATAGGGCGCCGATAAGGCCATGAAGTGGAAGAAGCCCTGGCCGCCGACCTTGAGGTGCAGGGTGATGCCGTCATCCGGGTCGCCGTCTTCGTTCCAGTCTTTACCGTTGAAGAACTGGGCAATCTCCAGCACCTCTTCCCAGGTGTCCATGGCCACCGGCATGGGATGGCCCATCTCTTCCTCAAAGGCTTCTTGCCACTTGGGATCTCCGATGATGTCCTTGCGGTAGTAAAGAACCTGGGCGTCGTGGTCGTTCTGGGTACCGTAGTACTGGCCGCCCCATTGCAGCAGGTTGCGCACCGCCGGAGAAACCGACTCGCGGTCCCACTTGGGCATACGGGGGTCTTCAAAGTACTTGTCTATCGGTTGGACAAAGTCGTTGGCGATATAGTCGCCGTAGAAGTTGGAGCAATTGAGGATGACATCGTATTGATGCGCGCCGGTCTGGAAGTCGGTGAAGATTTTTTCACGCATCTCGGCAAAGGGGATTTCGACGATCTCATAGGTGGCCCCGGTTAGTTCCTCGAACTTGGGCCGCCAGAAGTAGAGCGGACCGGAGATGGCGCCGCGCTGGCCAGCCGAGTAGACGCCGATGGTAAAGGATTGACCGGCCCAGGCTGGGTCAGGCTGGCCTTTGTCGGCGGCTTCAAAAGCGGCCAGAGCTGTCTTGGCCTCGTTCTCATTGGTCGTAGGGAAGCCTTCGATATAGGTCTGCTCGGCTGCCGGTTCGGGCGTTGGGGTGACCACCACCTCTACCTCCACTTCCTTTTCAACCTCAACCGTTTGCACCACCTCCACCTCGACCGTTTGCACTACCTCGACC
>CAYZHI010000108.1:0-9909 GCA_964477335.1 uncultured Caldilineaceae bacterium
GATTGAGGCCACTCTCTACAACGATAATCCCGCAGACATCAGAGATGAAACGGGCGTAATCTTTAGAACCCGGATCGGAACATACACTATAGACTACAATAATGACGGCGTCGAAGAGCTGCACCGCCTTCCAAAAGGATTCGCCCAATCTTTTTGGACGGACCATTACAAAAAATATGTGTTTATTGATCAGGTTATGCCCCGTATTCACGGCCTGACCAGCCAGCGATCTGCAACCGACGCCCTCTCCAGGGGAGCCGACGACGAAGTTAGAGTCAATTGGAGCGCTGATCGATACATTCCAACCGATATGAACACCACTCTGCGCAAAGAATGTGTCGACCTCCAGACCGGTCTGCAGGAGGATTGCGGCACTTCGTGTCCCGCCGGAGAGACATGCACCCAGGGCGGTTCTCCCTGCCATGCCCAGGCCGGTGTTTTCACCGGGTTTCTGCGCGCCGCAGGTATTCCCGCCCATCCTTTCATCACCGACCACCAATGGACCCAGTATGATACTTCGGTTATGGTCTGGATGAATTTCAACGGCGTCAACCAATGGGTGGGCGCTCGCAGCTATGCCAGGTCAGAAGCAACCGATACATACAAGTATTATCCGTTCACAGGTGGCATTACCAGCGCAAGACTTCTAAAAGATTGGGTTTACGGCGAAAGCGGTGAAAATGTCCTCGTTGCGGTCAATGATGACTGGAATTTTGAGCAGTGGCGGCCCAAAATTCCGGGCGAGACATGTCCGCTGGGTCAATCAGGCGACGGCGCAAACTGCTTCCTGGGCGGGACAGTCGGCGCTATCTTCCCCCCCGATGTATATATGAACTTTTGGACCTGGGAATACCTCTGGGATAGTCTTAGGCCGCTAGCCTACACAGAAAAAAATCCCCATCTGGACTCACTGACTACGGTCATCTGGCAAGGCCGTCCGTGGGTACCAACCAATCCCCCCTGGGGCACCACTTTTTACGATCTCCGTGATCACCCAAACTATCCTGCTGGTCCATTCAGTGAGAATTGGCCCATCGAGCCGGTGCCGCTAAATTGTCCCTGGGGCTGGGTAGGGGAATGCCCCTATGGCGTGCGCAGCACTGATTTGGAAATGCTAACCTTGCGGGAGGATAGCAATCAGCCCGCGTCGGAACTGATTCCTGAGATACAAACGGACGTAGTCGACCTTGGGGCCGTAATAGATGACTATGGTCTTGATCCAGATGGTAACGGCCGTTTTGATAGTTTGGCCATAGAACTGGAAGTAACCGCCTTTCAGCCTGGCCGTTATGCCATTGGGGGAGTGTTAGCCCTCCCCGGCGACCCGACACCCTACGGCGGAATCTATAGTAACAACCGTTCTTTTGATCTGGTTGCAGGAACACAGACTATTCAACTGGACTTTGAGGGCCTGGCCATTAGCCATTACAAGGTTGACGGCCCTTATCAGGTGACCGGACTTTGGGTAACGGCAGTCGAAGATTTCGATCCCATGATGAGTTCTTGGGATGAAGTACTGGCGTCGAAACAAGCTGGCTATGCCACAAAGCCCTACTCGGTTGATCAATTTGAAACATTGGGTGCTACATTGGCTAATAGGTACAGCCACCGTGGCCTTGACAGCAACAGTGATGGAGCTTTCGAGAGCGTGGCCGTTGACGTGTCACTGGATATCGCGTTACCGGGCACTTACCAACTTGAGGGAGATCTTTACGACACCCAGAGCAATTATGTTGGCTACGCCACCTGGTCCGGTTCTGGTAGTGTTGCCACCCTTGAATTTGACCTGGAACAAACGCATCCACCGTATAATCTGGAAAATCTGCGCCTGTTCGACTCTAATCAAACTCTCCTTGACTCCCGGACTAAATATGTCTACACCATCACCGATCTCGGCGGACCGGTTGACCAGGGCGGTATAACGATGGACACTTACGCTTCCTCAGGTGGTATCGGCGCTCTGGCCGTAACCCCAACTCTCAATTTCGCTGACCGTGGCGTAGATTTGGATGAGGATGGCCTGTATGACCAACTGGTCATTGATGTTCAAGTTAACGTAACCGCTCCAGATGGCAACGCTGAGTACCGGGTCGAAGGCTGGTTGGTTGATGGTGCAGGCAATTTACTTGTCTACGGTCTAAGCGAACCCACCTCTATCGGCACCGGGCTACAAACTCTGTCACTGCCTTTTGACGGCCGGGCCCTCAATGGTCAAGGTGTGGACGGGCCTTACAGTGTGATGGCCCTCAGAATTCTTGCCGGAGCCACTTATAACGTCTTGGACGAAATAAAAGTGACTGGCTGGGAACTGAACTATGATGCATCCGATTTTGATCTGGCCACTGAAGTAGCCTCCATCTTTAGCGACGATCTGGAAAGCGGCGCTGGCCAATGGATTTCGCAGTCACCGTGGAACTATATTCAAAAGATTTGGCCTGCTTCATCCTTTGTTTGGGAAACTATCTCAGGCGCGCCCAGCAACCTGCGGCTGGTTTCAGCCCTGGATCTATCCGGCTATGTCCAGCCCATGCTCACATTCCAGAACAGCTACCAGCTAAATTCTAGCGACGACGCTGGTTACGTCCAAATCTCCACCAACGGCGTCGATTGGACCACTGTGGCCACCTACACCAATTCCACCGACCGCTGGGAGACAGCCTTGTTGGATTTGAGCCAGTTTGAGAAAACCGCCAACGTCCAACTTCGCTTCCGGGCCGATTTTGATGATACAGCCTGGAACATTGATGACATAACGGTTAGCGGCTGGCCCGGCATTACCGATGTATCATTTGAGCACTCACAACCGGTTATAGTAGGAACAACCACCACCTTTACCGGCAGCTACAGTTCCATCGATATGAGCCTGCCTGTAACTTACACCTGGGATTTTGGCGATAGCACCCCGCCGGTCACAGGCCAACACGTCGGGCACACTTTTAATTCAGCCGACGACTATGTTGTGCAGCTCACCGTGGAAAACCCTTATGACAACGCAACTTATTCCCAGGTCGTTGGCTCCGGCAATCCGATTACCGGCGCCACCTTTACCTACGAACCACTCGATCCGGATACTACCACGGTGATCAGCTTTACGGCTACCTATCTGCCGCTGGACGCCACCAACACCGTTACTCATCCCATCGTCCATGCCTGGGACTTTGGCGATGGCACTACACCGGTTACCACCACTAACCCGACCATTACCCACACTTACAACGCTGGCGGCAGCTACCCGGTCAAACTAACCACCACCAACGATTACGGTACCGCGGAAGATAATCAGATCATTCTCATCAAAGAGGGTGTTTCCGCTGTCAGCTTTAGCACCTCCGGCACTATGATCGAGGATGATCCGGTTACTTTCCAGCCCCATGCCCTGCCAGATACGGCAACCCAACCGGTGACCTATACCTGGAGTTTTGGAGATGGCAGTCCCCCTATTATCACGACCATCGACACCATTCAACACATCTTCGATGCTCCGGCCACCTACACCGTCTGGATCACCGCCGATAACGGTTACAGTTCGGCAGCAGTCTATAGCGACACCGTGGAGATCACCGGGCGTCCCGTGACAACGGCCTCTTTCACCTTTGGGCAAACCGCCGCCAGCGCGGAACGAGAAGCTACTTTCTATGCCGCCTACGGTCCGGCTAACGCCACCCAGCCAATCACCTACGCATGGAACTTCGGCGATGGTACCATCGTCTCAACTGCCAATCCGACCATCACTCACGAATTTCCGGCCCTGCCCCAAGTTGCCACCTACACCGTGATATTGTCGGCGAGCAATGTTTACGGTCCTCCTGCTGCGGCCAGTCAACCGGTTAGCTTGCCCTTTGACGATGACGGCGACGGTTTGAACAATGTGCGTGAGGGCCAGGAAGGTACCGATCCACACGATCCCGACACTGACAACGACGGTCGCACTGACGATGAAGAGGTTACCGGATATACCTACACCGGCTACGGCGACCCCGTGGCCATCACCACCGACCCGCTCGATCCCGACAGTGACGGCGATGGGTTATCGGACGGTTATGAATTTGAAAAAAATACCAATCCCCAAAATCCTGACACTGACGGTGACGGCCTGACTGACGGCGAAGAGCCGGGCCTGTACGGTACCCTGGACCCGCTCAATCCCGATACCGACAGCGACGGCCTATGGGATGGGGACGAGGTTCACAATCACGGTACAAATCCGCTGGATTGGGATACCGATGATGACAATCTGTCTGATTACGATGAGGTCAACCTCCACCTGACGGATCCGCTCGACCCTGACAGCGATGATGACACCCTCACCGACGGCCAGGAAGTTAATATTACTACGAATCCCAACAGCCCAGATTCCGACAACGACGGCATTCGTGACAACAGCGAGGTTGGCGGTAACCCCACCACTCCTCGCAACACCGACGGCGACAGTCTCATCGATGCCCTGGACCCCGACTCCGATAACGATGGCATTCCCGACGCTACCGAATGGGATATCGACCAGGATACTTCCACCGACGATGACCTCTGCGCCAATCCCAATCTGGATACTGATGGGGATGGCATTCCCAACTGCCAGGATAACGACGCCGACGGCGACGGCGCTCCCAACTATCGAGACTTCGACGCCGATGGCGACGGTCTGCTCGATGCGGATGAAGGTCTGGCCGACGACGATAACGACGATATTCCCAACTATCTAGATTCCGACCCGGAACCAAATCGACGCATGCTCTACTTACCGCTCATTGTCAAGTAAATTTTACCGGCAACATAATAGAAAGTAGTCCAACCAGGGGGCGATGACAGATCGCTCCCTGGCACATTTTTTGAATCGATCACCTTTTTTCTCACCTTGCTGTCCCCCTTGAGTCGTGATACAATAACCCTCTATATTTAAACTAAATTACGGCAGGGAGAGAATATACCCATGGACCAACCTCACCTTTCCTCCCACCTTGATGAGCTAGAACAGCGCTATCAGGCCAGCCAGGACACTATTGGCAAACTTCAGCTACGGGTCGAGGCGCAGGCGTACCAACTCCAAGAGCAAACCAATCGCATTGAAGATTTGGAAAAAGAGTTGGCCGACACTCATATTCAACTTGACCGGGTAGCCCAACTTGATGAGCAGTTCAGTCGGCTGAGAGGCGAATTACTGCATCTGGTAGAGCGGAGCTACAACACCCATCAGGAGGAGACGATCGTTCCAACCAGTACCCTGGCCGCCCAGCTCGAAACTCATACCAAGATACTGAACAATCTGTTAAAAGAAGTCAATAAAACTCAGCATTACGACGAACAGATAACCCTGGCCCGCACTGAAATAGGACGCGTGCATAAAAGCGTTAGTACATTTCAAGGCCAAATTGACGCGCTGAAAAGGGAACTGGAGGAACGAACTCGCGCCATCACCTATTTTGAAGACCAACGCCGCGTTGATACGCGCCAATTGGCTGAACTGCAACTAGAGTTACCTGAGCTCAATAAAAAAATCGAGGCTAACCTGGCAAAATTAAAACTGATCGAGCAGCAAATCCCCCAGTTCGGCAAATATGAGGTGGCTCTGGAAGAATTGCGCAATGAAATTCGCCGCTCCAGAGAACAGGCCGATTTCCAGATCGCCGAGCGGGAACGCCAGATGAAGAAGTGGGCCGACCTGGCCCAAAGCCAGGAAAGCCGGATCGAGGAATACAAAGGGCTGATGGAGCGGTACGCCGAACATTACCAGCTCAATAAAAGGGCTTTGGCCTCGTTGCAGGATTTTCAGGAACGGTTACAGCGCGAGCAGCACCAGGCCCAGGAACTGCAGCGCCTGGCTGAAGAACGGGTGTGGGGGTCGCTTGAAAAGTGGCAAAACGAGTACGAACAACGCTGGAAAAAGCAAGGCATTGAATGGCAACCCAAAATTGCCGACCTGCAAAAATCTATCGAACAGCTTCAACAGCAAATTGCCCAGTTCAACAAATTCAGTCAAACCATCGAGCAGCAGTTGGCCAACATTTTCCAAATTATCGAGGAGGATATCCAGGCCCGCGCCCTGGCTGCCAGCAACTGGCAAGATCGCTTTGAACAATTGGTCAATGGACAGGCTTAACCTATGCGAGTTATTGGCACCGCCGGCCACGTCGACCATGGCAAATCGACCCTGGTTAAAGCCTTAACCGGCATCGACCCCGATCGCTTGAAAGAAGAAAAGCAGCGGGCCATGACCATCGACCTGGGCTTTGCCTGGCTCACCTTACCTTCCGGGGAGTCGGTCGGCATTGTCGATGTACCGGGCCACCAGGATTTCATCAAAAATATGCTGGCCGGCGTGGGCGGCATCGACGCCGCTTTGCTGGTTATTGCCGCCGATGAAGGGGTAATGCCCCAAACCCGTGAGCACCTGGCCATTCTGGATCTGCTGGAAATACCCCGCGGCCTCATCGCCATCACCAAAACCGATATGGTCGAGGATGAAGATTGGCTGGAACTGGTCCAGGCCGATATTGCCGAGACGGTTTCGAAAACGGTTTTGGCCAACGCGCCAATGGTCCTGGTCTCAGCCCTGGAGAATCAGGGCCTCGACACGCTGCTAAAAACGCTGGACCAACTTTTAACCGAAGCTCCGGCCCGGCTCAATCGCGGCCGCCCCCGCCTGCCCATCGATCGGGTTTTTTCGGTCAGAGGCTTTGGCACCATCGTCACCGGCACCCTGCTCGACGGCGAATTGCAGGTGGGCCAGGAGGTGGAAATTCTGCCGCAGCGGCTCAAAAGCCGCATCCGGGGGCTGCAATCTCACAAGAAAACCGTTGAGGTGGCTGAACCTGGCTCACGCACAGCCGTCAACCTGACCGGCCTCAGCACCACCGACCTGGCTCGCGGCAACGTTTTAACCACACCCGGCTGGTTGGAGCCATCCCAGTTGATCGACGTTTATCTGAACCTCCTGCCCGACGCGCCCAAAGCCCTCCGTCACAACCAGGAGGTAGAACTCTTCAGCGGCACCACCGAGATCGGCGCCTACACCCGCCTATTGGGCGCCCGCAGCCTGGAGCCCGGCCAGTCTGGGTGGGTGCAGTTGCGATTGCTCGACCGCATCCCTATCGTCAAAGGCGATCACTTCATCATCCGCCAGCCCTCCCCCTCCTTGACGATTGGGGGCGGGATTGTGGTTGATCCGTTGCCCCGGCGGCGCCATCGCCGCTTCCGCCCTGAAGTCATCACCCGTTTAGAAACGCTCATGGCCGGTACGCCGGAAGAGCTGCTGCTGACTGAATTAGATCGCCGCGGTCCGTTGCCGGCCAAAACGCTGGTCGCCGAATGTGGGCTGCCCCCCGAAACAGCCGCCGCGGCCCTGGTCAACCTGCTCCAGGCCGAAGAAATCTTTACCCTGACCGAGCCTGACCCGGCCGCCGGCGCGACCTTGCCCGACTCAAAGGCGTTGATAGCCTCGCGGGCCGGTTGGTCTGCGCTGTTGGGGCAAATCAAGGCGATTTTGGCCGACTACCACCGTCGCCTACCGCTGCGAACCGGCATGCCCCGCAGTGAGTTGAAAAGCCGGCTCAAACTGGAGCCACGCCTCTTCAACGAGGCCCTCCAGCGCGGCCAGCAGGAAAACGAGCTGGTGGCCACTGAAACCAGTGTGCACCTGGCCGAACATCGGGTGACATTCAAACCGGAACAGCAAAAAGTCATTGATAAACTGCTGGCCGAATTTCGTCACGCTCCCTACAATACCCCACTGCCCAAAGATGTGGTCACCACCATTGGCGAGGACGTTATGCTGGCCTTGATTGAAGGCGGGCAATTGACCCGCCTCTCCGACGATGTCATCATTTTGACCGAAACTTACCGGCACTTTGTCGACTGGCTCAAAGAGTATCTCCGCCAACATCAAACGGTCAATGTGGCCACGGTCCGCGATATCTTCAATACCAGCCGCAAATATGCTCTGGCCCTGCTGGAATACACCGACGAGCAGCGCCTCACCCGGCGAGTTGGCGACGACCGGGTACTGCGAGAGTAGAGCAAGTATAGAATACCATCTGGTCTTTCTAGTCACAGGGATCAAAATACCCCATCTGTCTAACCGACAGATGGGGTAAAAGTGAATTGCCTGGGCGAGTTGTTATTCTCAAAGTGGAACAATTCAACTCTAACAGGTATTATGTTAGCTGGAAAAAGAGTATTATGCGCTCTTTATCTTTATTTTCTTGGTGTGTTTGAGTACCTCAGCCGATTTGGGGAGGGTAACAGTCAGGATACCTTGCCTAAAGGTCGCTTCAACCTTGTCAACTTCAACCTCGCACGGCAGCGACACCGCCCGGCGGAAGGAACCATACGAGCGCTCCATGCGGTAGTAATTTTTACCCTTGTCTTCCTGCTCGGTCTTCTTTTCGCCGCTGATGGTCAGTAAATCTCGATCCAGGGAGACCTGAATATCATTTTCGTCCAGGCCGGGTAATTCTGCCGTAACTTTTATCTCTTTGTCACCCTCAACCACATCGATATTCGGGCTAAACTCAGACCAGGACCTCTCAAAGGGCGTTAACTCAAACCCTCGCAGGAAATCGTCAAAATATCGGTCAAAACTGCGTCGAAGGCCCTCGAAAGAGTTGTCCACCTCATACCGCACCGGTACTTTCTTTTCACTCCCTTTCCACGGAATCAAATCTTTGATCGCCATCGTCAACAACCTCCTTTCAACGAAATCACAATCAAGATTTAACTTGAGTCTAGCCAAGCTGTGTTAGAATCGCGTTGGAGAAATGTTAGAGAAATATAATACTGGACTTTCGCCAAAATTTGAATGAACATCGGTTTCCTGGTAGGATAGAGTAAATTCTAACCCTGACCAGTCAGGAGGAAACCAATGTTTGCGACCCTTGTCCAACATTCGGCAGACCTTGTTGCCTTTGTGGCCCTTTTCAATCTGGCCCTGTACCAACCCCAACTGCGCCATTTGCTGCGCCTGGTAGACGCCCTGCTGGTCTGCAATGGCAAGAAAACGTTGAGTAATCTCTACCGGCAGTGGGAAGGTGAGCCGGACCCGAAAACGGCTGCCGACTTCTTCCGTGAAAGTCCCTGGCAGCGGGAAGAGATTGGCCGGTCGCGCAAGCAAGTGATGGTGATGACCTTCCTGCAACTGGCCCAGCAGGTGGGGCTGGCCAAAGTGCTGGTCAGTGTGGATGACAGTCTGGGCAAATTTGTGCCAGCAAAAGCAACCGGCGGATTAACAAGATCCGGCTCGACCGCCACGACCAGGCGCTCAAGCACCGGCGTTACCAGCCAGTTAAGCTGAACGCCGTGAACCCGGCCCGACCTGCGCCCGTTTATTACGTGCGCACCATAGACGGCTATCTGGAAGATGTCCCCGGCCAGGTTCGCGCCATTATCTCCCGACGGCACAAGGGCGATCAACGCCCTAAGGCCTTCGTCTGTACCGACTTGAACCTGTCGGCTCAA
This sequence comes from uncultured Caldilineaceae bacterium, assembly GCA_964477335.1. Classification (GTDB taxonomy): domain Bacteria; phylum Chloroflexota; class Anaerolineae; order 4572-78; family J111; genus CAYNLK01. The sequence goes on from CAYZHI010000108.1 coordinate 9,451, forward strand.
GAAGCGCTGCGGTGGTATCAACGGCGCTGGCCGGTGGAGGTCGATAACCTGTATCTGAAAGAGGCCTTGGGTCTGGCTGACTTCCGGCTGCAAAGCTTCGAAGCCACCGACAAGTAGTTTGCCCTGGTCCTACTGAGCCTCAACTACCTGCAATTCCAGCAGGCTCAAACCTACGCTCAGTCCGGCCAACTGCTCAGCCTGGCTGACTTCATCCGTCAGCATCGCTTGACCCATTTGCAGCACTTGATCCGCCGCATTGCTGAAGAAGCCCAACGCACGGGTAATGTTGAGGAGGTAATACAACGGTTCATGCCGTCGGCGACCTGGGTTGTCACCTGAACGCTACTGGCTTCAGGTAACCCCAACTGATGATCCCGGCTTGGCGCAGGTCCTCCACAGCCTGTGCAGTTTGGCGTTGCCGGGCACGGCGGTTTACACCGTCGAATGGCCGCAGTTGAT
>CAYZHI010000109.1:0-9877 GCA_964477335.1 uncultured Caldilineaceae bacterium
GCTCTTGGTCAGGCCGCCGGCCAGCATACCGCTGAGATAGGCCGGTTCGTGAATCCAGTTATCGAACACCGAGAAGTTGGGTTCGGCTGGGCCGCCGCCGGAGCCAAAGACAAAGGCAATCTCCGGATAGTCGGCGGCCACCCGCCGGACCGCCTCTTCATTGCCAAAGGCATCGCCAAAGATGATATCGGGCTGAGTTTCTTCGGCTACTTCACGCAGCACTCGTTCCATATCGCCGGCATAGCCGATGTCATCGGTATAGGTGTATTCAATTTTGCCTGCTTCTTGGGCTTTATTCAACGCAGAGTGGATAACGCCATCCCACGGTTCCTCAATCGCCGTGGCGTAAGCGCCAAACACTACCAGGGGACCTTGCTCGGCCATTTCTGCTTCGGCCGGCACTTCAACCGTGACGATCTTCTCGACTTCTTCCTTCACCACGACCGTTTCAACCACCGTAATCGTTTCGGGGGTTGGGGCCGGGCCACATTGGGCCGCTACTAAACCTAGCAGCAACATTACCAATACGAAAAAAAGTAATTTTTTTGACATAAACTTTGCTCCTCCCTTGGATCAAATTTTAGTTTGGATTGTCGGGAAAATATCGATAGTTTGATTTAAGGCAATTAGACGAATGTACGCGTCTGGTCACTTGGTTTCGGTCAATGGCGCCTCCTATGCAGCAACAAAGTTGAGCCAAAAGCAAGGCTAATTTTACTACGACCTGTTTTGATTTGCCAAATGGCTGAATCATCCAGTTAAGCCCGCCGTGCTTCAGCCAATTAAGAATTTTTCACGGGAGCTATATATATAGTATAATCAGACCTTCTTTGATAACAATGAACAGTTATCAGTAGGTCAGTGAACGGTGGATATCATCATTCGGAAGGCCAAAGTAAGAAGTGCTGACGCCCTGGTCGATATCGCTATTGCCGGCGGTCGCATCGCCGATATCGCCGTTAATATTCAGGCTAAAGGCCGGACTGAAATCGATGCCGAAGCCAGGCTGGTGACCGAGTCCTTTGCTAACCCCCATCTACACCTGTGCAAGGTTTACACCCTGCCAATGCTGGATGAAGCGGCCCTCAAGGATTACCACGGCGAGGGTATGGGCAAAGCAATGACGGCCATTGAGCTGGCCGCCCGGGTTAAAGAAAAATATGACCGGGCCTGGATCATCCAAAATGTGCGGCGAGCGGTGGCGCGAGCGGCTATCTTTGGCAACACGCACGTGCGGGCTTTTGCCGATGTGGACCGCCAGGCCCGGCTGGAGGGCGTCAAGGCGCTGCTTCAGGCCAGGGCAGAGTTCAAAGGCATCGTCGATATCCAGGTGGTCGCTTTTGCCCAGGACGGGGTAGTGCGGGAACCGGGCGCGGCTGAACTGATCCGCGAGGCCATGGCCCTCGGCGCCGACGTTGTCGGTGGCATCCCCTGGATCGAGTACACCGAGGCCGGTGAGCAGCAGCACATCGATGAAATCTTTGCCATCGCCAAGTCGTTTGACAAGTCGGTGTCAATGCTGGTGGATGACGCCGGCGATCCCGGCCTGCGCAGCCTGGAGAAAATGGCAGTCACAGCCATCGAACAGGGCTGGCAGGGTCGGGTGCTGGCCCACCATGCCCGGGCGATGGCTCTTTACCCCAAGCCCTACCTGCAAAAAGTGGCCGCGCTGCTGAAAGCGGCCCGCATGGGCGTGGTCAGCGACCCGCACACAGGTCCGCTGCATGCCCGGGTCAAAGAGTTGTTGGCTGAAGGCGTGCTGGTCTGCCTGGGCCAGGACGACATCTCCGATGCCTACTACCCGTTTGGCCGCAACAACATGCTGGAGGTCGCTTTTCTGGCGGTGCACTTGCTCTGGATGACCACGGCGACGGAGATGGAGCAGCTTTATGATATGATTACGGTCAAAGCCGCCCAGGCCATGGGTCTGACCGATTTCGGCTTGAAGCCCGGCGCGCCGGCCCACCTGGTCATCCTGGATGCGCCCAATGTGCTGGAAGCGCTGCGCGAACACGCCGCCCCGGCTACGGTCATCAGCCATGGCCAGCTTGTTGATGTCAAGGCGATGCAGGCCATTATTCGGGAGAATGAGTAAAATATGACGGCTGACGACCGACCGCCGACCGCCGTCACTTGTGACGCGGTCTGCGGTCAGCCGTCGGCGGTCGGCTAAACCAAAGAAAGGATACTAGACTCAACGATGCGTACTAAAAGCTTAACCACCTACCTCACCCAAATTGCCTGGCGGCAGATTGCGGCCATCATTATTTTTGCAGCCGTCACGGCCCTGGCGGCGCGGGTGACCATCCACCTGTCCTTCACACCGGTGCCGATTACCTTGCAGCCGCTGGCTGTGGTTCTATCCGGGCTGGTGCTGGGAGCCTGGGGCGGCGCGCTGGCCCAATTGAGCTACCTGGGGCTAATCGCCGCCGGCCTGCCGCTCGACGCCAACGGCTTTGGCCCGGCGGCCTTCTTCGGCCCGACGGCCGGCTATTTGATCGGTTTTGTACCGGCTGCCTTTGTATCCGGCTGGCTGGCGGAACGGCTGGCCGCTCGCAACTGGTGGGGCAACTTTGTCGCCGCCCTCACCGGGATGCTGGTGCTCTACCTGGTCGGGGCCAGTTGGCTGGCGGTACTGCTGGGCAGTTGGCCGCAAGCCTGGCTGGCCGGAGTGGCACCCTTCATCCTGCTGGACCTGGCCAAAGCGGCCATTGCCGCCGGTGTAGCTGAGAGCGGCAAACTGGTTTTCAAGCAGTAGTTTTAGCTCAGCTTTAGTTGCACCCTCTCACTCGTCAGTTCCCGCAAAGCGTCCGCGGCAATCCAGCGGGCGCTTTTGGATTCCAACTGCTGCAGCTCCTGCGCGGCTCGAATAGCGGCCTGATTCAGATTGCGGTTCCGCTTGCCGATTTGCCGCAAGGCCCAGTTGACCGCCTTTTTGACAAAATTCCGTTCATCGGCGGCGGCCCGCTGGATGAGCGGCAAAAAGTCGATGAAGCGATCATCCCCGGCCTTTTTGTCGTGTACGGCCAGCGTGGCCAGCAGGGCAAAGGCGGCTCGTTTGACGAACTGCTCCTCCCGGCTGCTCCACTCGTCCACCTTTTGATAGGCAAAGGGCGTTTGCCGGAACAAGTTTATGCAGCACTGGTCGCACACGTCCCACGAGTCGAAATCCTCGACCCACGCGTCCATCTGGGCTGCGCTGACCTGCTGCGGGTTGTCAATGAACGCGGCCAGAATCCGGGCCTCGTGGATGCCGGAGGCCCACAATTGTTGGGCCAAATCGTGGTTCTGGCCGATTGCTTTGGCCATCTGGCGCAGGGTCGGGATCGAAATGCCCAGGGTGTGCTGTCCGCCCACCCCAAATTTGGCCATCCCGGCGACAGCCTCGGGATCGGCCAGGGCTTGTAACCGGTTGATCACATCCTCATACATCATTTTTTGTTCTCTCCGAATATATCCATCATTCAGGTCAAAAAGAAAGACGGAGGAACAATTATAGCCTCCGTCTTTTGTTAATGTTAGGTTGTACAACCAAGAATGCTGTCTACTGCCCATCCATTGCGCAGCGGAAGCCCATATCGACATCACTAAAGGCCGGTTCTCGATTGTAGCGGCGAGTGGTGGTGTAAAACGCGCCGTCGGGGTTGGCAAAGCTGCCGCCGCGGAAGACTCGCAGATTGCCGCCGCTGTTGTTAACCGGATTTTCGGCCGGCGAGGTGGCGTAAAAGTTGGTGCTGTAAACATCCTGCACCCACTCATTCACGTTGCCGGCCATGTTGAACACCCCAAAGGGGCTGGCCCCACCCGGAAAACTGTTAACCGGCTCGGTATCGGGCGAGCCGGCCGCCGACAGGCTGGCATTGAAGCTATTGCCCCAGGGCCAGGTCAGGTTATCCGCTCCTCTGGCCGCATATTCCCACTCCGCCTCGGTTGGCAGACGTTTGCCGGCCCAGCGACAATAAGCGCCGGCCTGATCCCAGGTCACATTGACGACCGGGTAATTGTTGAAGTCGGGGGAATCGCGGTAACCGGGGCGGGTGAAACCATCGGCTGATTTGGTCTGGGTGCAACCCCCTTCAGCCACGCACCGGCGGTAGTCGGCGTTGGACACCTCAAATTTGTCGATGAGGTAGGCAGCGAGGGAGACCTGATGGGACGGCGCTTCATCCGCCTGACCAGTGGTTGAACCCATCGTGAAGCTACCGGCCGGGATCAGGACCATCCCCGCTGGCGCCGACACCGGGGTCGCGGTCGGCGGCGCAGGTGTGTCGGTGGGGCGGGGGGTGTTGGTCGGGACGGATGTGTTGGTTGGGGTGGGTAGAAGCTCCTCAGTTGGGGTCGCGCTGGGGGTGGGGGAGGCTTCAGCCGTAGCTTCCTGAGTTGGCAGCGTATCCGAGACAGCCGTGGCAGTCGGCTCAGCCGGTTCGGTCGGTTCAGGTTCAGATGTCGGGGTTTCGGTTGCCGCAACCGCGGTCGGCGCAGGGGCTTCTGTTGGCGCAGCCACAATGGCCTCAGCCTCCAGCTCACGGATAGTCAGGGCGTCGTAATGAATGTGGGCCAGGGTTTCATCAAAGGTTTCCACGTAGAAACCGGTCTCGCCGCTGGCGTAGTCAGAGTCGCTCACCTGAGCCACCACCTCATCATTCACGTGAAAAGCAAAATTGGGGCCACTGGCATCGACCCGAAGGGAGTCTGATTGATCCGGGGTAAAGCCTTTCGGCGCAAAGCCTTTCAGCGTCTCTGCCGCGCCCTCGACCAGCACCTCCCGGCCGGCCGGGCTACTCTTGAGCACCTGCCACATACCGCTTCGATTGGAGATGACAAAAGCGTAATAATCAGTCTCATTCACCCGCCGCAGCACCAAACCGTAGCGATAATTGCCGGTGTCGGTGTCGGTTGTGTCGACCCGGACCTGACTTTCAACCGTGATATCATCAAAGTTGGGCGGCCGGGTAATGGCTGTCTGGCTATCCGGCTGGCTTAGCTCGATGTGGTAGAAATCAGGCGGGTGGTAGCCAAAGAAGCGGGCATTCTCGGCCAGCACCGGCCAGCCGCTGCCGGGGTCGGCAAAGGTGTCCTGATACAGCACCCCCTCAGCTAACTGAATTTTAGCCAGGTTGCTCTCATCCACCTGGCTGGCGGCGCAGCGAATCCCGGCCGTGGCAACCATCGTTGGCACGGTTGGATCGCCCGGCAGGCGATAAGCCATATCCTTGATGAAACCGTTGGCCCCGCCGCGCAAGACTCGCTGGCCGCTTTCCACCGGCGCATATGGTTCGCCCACCCATTCCCAAACATTGCCGGCCAGATCGAACACGCCGCTGGGGGTTTGGTTGGTCGGCTTGCCGCCGACCTCATACGTGCCGTTGCGGGGCAGCTCGACCGCCCGCGGGTCATCACCCCATGGGTACAGGCGACTATCGGCCCCGCGCGCCGCCACCTCCCACTCCGCCTCAGTCGGCAAGCGTTTATTGGCCCATTCACAAAAAGCCACGGCCTGGGCCCAGGTGACGCCCTTAACCGGATGGTTGGCCTGATCGGCCGGGATGGCGCCATCGGGCCAGTCGGCCGGCGCAGCCGCGCCGGTAGCCGCCAGAAAGTCGGCGTACTGGCCATTGGTAACCTCATAACGGTCGATCCAGAAGTCGGCCAGATCGACCCGTTGGGCCGGAGCGTGCTCACTGTCGGCGGGGTCCAGCCCAACCGTGTAATTACCCCCATTGATCCGAACCATGCCGGTAGCCGGCGGCAGATTCTGATTGACTGCCACCGCGACAGCGGTTGGTTCAGCTGATCCGGTAGTCGAGGTCGAGGAGCCCGAGAAGATAAAGAAAGCGCCCACGGCAGCCAGTAAAAGCAGCCCAACCACAGCAGCGCCAATCATCCACATGCTCCGTCCGCCTGAGGTCGAGGCCGGGGTAGCCGCAGGAGACGGTTTAGGAGCCGCCGCGACCGGGACCGACGTTGCACTTCGCCGCGTCCCGGTTGAGACTAACTGAGTACTATCCAGGTCATCCGCAACCACAGTTGCTCGCTGGTCTTGAGCGGTCACCGCCCGCAGAGCCGCAGCCAGCTCGGACGCGCTCTGGTAACGATCTTCCGGTTTCTTTTGGAGGGCTTTCTGGATGATGGCGACCAACTCATCGGGTATATCGCTCCGAATCTGGCGGATGTCGGGCACCGGCTCGGTGACGTGCTTCATCAACACTGCCACAGTTGTGTCGGCGTCAAAGGGCGGCTGGCCGGCAACCAGCTCATACAACATCACCCCCAGCGAGTAGATGTCGGTGCGCTCGTCGGGCCGGTCCCCACGGGCCTGCTCCGGGGACATATACTTGGCTGTGCCAACAATGGCCCCGGTGGCAGTATGCTGCGTGCCGCCAAGCATTTTGGCCACGCCAAAATCCATCAAAATTGGCTGGCCGGAGGGGGTCAACATTACGTTGGCCGGTTTCAGATCGCGGTGGATCATCCCCCGGCTATGGGCATAAGCCACCGCCTCAGCGACGGTGGACATAATTGAGATCGAGTCGGATAATGGCAGGCGCTGTTTGGCCGCGTCGAGGCTGGCTAACCGGCTCTGTAACGTTTCGCCGGGCACAAACTCCAGGACCATGAAGTAAAGTTCGTCATCGTGATTGAAATCATAGACCTGGATGATGTTGGGATGGCGCAGTTGGGCCACCGCAGCTGCTTCCTGCTCAAAGCGACGGACAAACTCCGGGTCGCTGGATAGGTGAGGATGGATCAATTTAATCGCTACAGTCCGCCGCAAGTTGGGGTCGGTTGCCTGGTAAACAGACGACATGCCGCCTTGCCCCAGGGTGGCTTCAATTTTGTAGCGGCCGCCAACAGTTTGTCCAATCCAACTTGTGTTCAGTCGAGGTGTAGCCATAGGGCGTCTCCCGGATAGTATTTTATCATCGAATCAGTTGATAGCTGGGAAATGCGTCCGGCGCTGGCCGCACTATCAATGGCCATTAGTAACGAGTTTGCGTTGGTTGAAGCTTTGCTGCGCACAGCATCGGCAAAGTGGAAACAACTCTGTTGAAAGTATAAAGGGAAAAGTAAGGTCCGTCAAGTGTTATAAAAGTCCTAATCTTAAGACCGGGTTAGCTGCCCTGCTTTAATTTGCGCTGAAGCCGGGTTAACCGATGATGCAGTTCCGCCCGCCAGCGGCGACATCCGGCTGGGGGATAGGTGGGCGCCTGGATAATGGTTAAGGCGGTTTCAGCCCATTGGGCGGCCTGGCGGTAGTCGCCGGCCCGGTGCTCGTAAAACTTGGCCAACTCAACGTGCGCGTAAATCTGGCGGGCCGCGGCTGCCTGCTGCCACAGCTCCAGCGCGGCCGGCCAATCTTCCTGCCGTTTGAGCAGCAAAGCCAGTCGCTCCAGATTTTCCCAATAATAATCTTCCGGCAGATCCTGGGCCAGGCCGCGGCGATAGAGGTGGACCGCCCGGTCAAGCTGTCCCAGCGACTCAAAGAATTTGGCCAGCGCCACCAGATCGATCCCATGCTCAACCCGCCCGTCGAGGGGATCGGCCAGCAGGTGGGTGATGTGATTGAGCAGGGCCGCCATCGCCAGCACATCCATCGCATTGTGGTAAAAGATGCCCTTCAGCGGGCGAGCGTCGCCGCTGCGCAGGTAGTCAAAATAGAAAGTGGGGATGAGCCAACCGGGGATATCCTCCTCAGTTCGGCTGGCTTGCAGGATATGCAGTTCCAGTTGGCCCAGCGCCCGGCTGGCCAGTCGATCTCGCCACAGCCGCCGGGCCAGGGGCAGCAGGTCAAGATGGGCCAGCCTGGGCAGAGGAGAGGGCTGGCCATTGGTGATGTAACGGCTGTTCAACAGCGGCGCGTCAAAAGCTTTACCGTTGAAGGTAACCAATACCTGGCACGGCGACAGAAAATCGGTCAGCGCGGCCAGTTGGGCCGGCTCCTCGACCGGATCGGCCATAAAGAATTGCGCCAGCCGGAACTGATCGCCTTCAAAACGACCCACGCCGATCAAAAAGGCATACGTGCCGGTACCGCCAGCCAGGCCGGTGGTTTCCGTATCCAGAAAGGCCAGTTGGGCCGGTTCAGCGCCAAGCAGCCGGAGTTCATTGGCCCACCTGGCGACAGTATGCAGCGAGGAACTGAGCTGCAACCCGGTCCGACCGTGATGATAGTCGGGCGAATACCATTTTTCGGCCACAAAAATCTGCCCGTGGACGGTCGGTTGAAAGCGACCGGGGATGACCTGTTCCACCGCGTAAACCTCGCGCCGCGGCTGTGGCGGCGGTAACTCCCGCGCCCCAAGCGTCACCCCCAAGGATTTGAGTTGGTCTGACAGCTTGCCTGATAATGAAGACATTTTTTTGTCTCGTAGAGCGTGGAGCGAGGAGCGTTTTTCTCGCTCTCCACTCCACGCTTTACGCTCCTCGCTCCTCGCCCTCGGCCAGCACCTCCAAAATAGCCAACGTCTGCCGCTTGCCGCCGGCCCCCTCCTCGCCGGCCGGGCCAACACACGAGGGACAGCCCTCGACGCAGCCGCAGGCGTTCACCAACTGGTAAGCCTGGCTGATAAGCTGATGGTGCAACTCAAATAGATGTTCACTCAGGCCGACGCCGCCGGGCGCCAACTCATAGATGATGACTGCGGGGCGATCGGCGGCCCAGGCTAATTTGGGTTCGGCATGCACGGCCACATCATTGGCGTCGCACATTAAAAGGAGGGGCGCCAGATGGCCCAGGGCAAAGGCCAGGCCGGCCAATCCGCTGCGCATCCGCACGGCGATTTCGGCCTGGCGATGGCAGCTCCGGCACAGAGTGACCAAATTGGCTAACTGGTTGGCTTGCTGGTACGAGTCGAACCGGCGAAAGGGAATTTTGTGATGGACGTCGTGTGTCCGGCCCTGCTCGGCTACGCCGCAAATCTGGCAGCGATAGCCGTCCCGCGCCCTGGCCTTATCTCGTTGGCCGGGCCAGTTGGGGCCGTAGTCGTTAGGATCGTTACTCCACAGCCCCTCTGCTTGCAGCCGTTCAACGGTAGCCGGGGCCAGGGTGAGCCAGTAGCCGGTCGTTGAAATTTCGGTTGGCGGCAAGGTCACAGTCCCTTCGCCCAGATGCTCCTGGGTAAACCATTTGATCCGCCGAAAACCGGTTACCTGGGTAGTGACGCGGAGGTCGCCATGAACCTTTGTTCCCCCCCGAACTTCCGCCTCAGCCTGCGACTCGATAAGGGCCACGCTGGTTTCCCGTTGCGGCTCGGTGAAATAGTCTACCTTGAAAGGGCGAAGTTGGGCGATATTTTGGGCCAGGTCGAGGCTTTCCACCAGGTAGGACTCCCCATCGTGCAGGTAAATGGCCTGGGGATGAACCAGCCAGGGCGCGCTGGCCCGGTCAACCTCGCCAATAGTTTGCCATCCCTCGACCGCGGCTGCCTGCAACAGTACCCGCTCCGGCGAGGCGCTCCGCAACGAGATTTGCTCGGCCGGATAATGCTCGGCCATCCAGAAATATTTGCCAGCGGACAGATGCAGCTCGCCGCTTTGGCGCAGCAACTCCAGTAGCTCGGCCACCAATCCCGCGTCTACCCGGCCAAAAGCCTCGCTCCGCTGAAAAGGCAGTTCAAAGGCGGCGCAACGCAAATGCTGCCACAGGATGAGCAGATTATCGGGATTGATCAGGGCCTGTTCAACCGGGCGCTCAAAAAAATAGGCCGGTTGGTGGGCCAGAAATTGGTCCAGCGGACCGGCCGAGGTCACCAAAACGGCCAGCGAGTCGGCGGTCTGTCGCCCGGCCCGGCCGGCTTGCTGCCAGGTTCCGGCAATGGTACCCGGATAACCGGCCAGCACCGCTGCGGCCATCTGGCCAATATCGACGCCCAACTCC
>CAYZHI010000110.1:0-9588 GCA_964477335.1 uncultured Caldilineaceae bacterium
CGGCCATAGCTTCTTCTGCGGCTGGGGCTGCTTCAGGGGCCGCCATCTCGCCGCCGAGCAGGGCTTGCGCATCGGCCTGGCTGGGGATGCACAGTTTCCAACCGACTTCGATCACGTCGGCGTTGGCAATGGTCGCATAGCTAGAGTCAGCTTGAGCCGCTGCATTCGTCGCCTCAAAAATAGCCGGATAGGCCAAGACATCGCCGTAGAATTTGTCGGCCAGCTTGCTGAGCCAGTCATCGGCCTGCACGCTGTAATCCTCCTCGCAGGCAACCGGAGCGGCCATCATTTCCTCTTCGGCTGCCATTTCCTCGGCCGGGGGAATGAGAACAGCATCAATGACGTGGATCACGCCGTTGGAGCCCTCAATATCCGTGATGATGACTTGAGCGTCGTTGACCATTACTTTGTCGCCGTCAACGGAAATGGCCACAGGTTTTCCCAGAAGGGTATCGGCGGAAGTTAGCTTGACCACGTCAGCGGCCATAACCTTGCCGGCAACTACGTGGTAAAGCAACACATCGGTTAAAGCCGGTATATCCGCCAATAAGGCCTCAACTGTACCTTCCGGCAACTTGTTAAAGGCATCATCGGTTGGAGCAAAGACGGTGAAGGGGCCTTCACCGCTGAGCGTCTCGACTAAGCCAGCAGCTTGTAGCGCCGCTACCAGGGTTGTAAACTGGCCATCCTCAACGGCAATATCAACAATGGTTTTTTCGGCTTGCGCCGGCGGAGCCGCCAGGGCCACTGTGGCCGCCGGGATCAACATCGTCAGAATGACAAGTACTGACAATATTTTAGTTAATTTGTTTAACATTTTTATCCTCCTTAGAATATCATCTTGATAGTAAAAATTAGACTTTGGTAAAACGTACCCTCAATTATACTTTTTTCCGATAATCAATCCTCCTTGGGTTAAGCTGTATTGAGTTTATGTCCGGCCAAACAAGGCTATCTTTTCACCGTTGAGTTAAGGACACAACCAACAGATTACAGCAAATTGCCCGCTTAGCCAAATATCTGGACAAAAAATAGCTATTATGGAGTGTCAAAGTGCACTTTGACACTCCAGCCGCCCTTTTACTCGTTCCCAAACTGACCGCGAAGCGTGGGAACGAGTAAAATAGTTCAATGCCATCTGCTACCGCGCACACCGAAACCCAAGATCGTCGTTGGCCGCTTCCAGCGCCGCCGCCGAGCGGTTGGCCGAGCGAATTTGCGCTTCGTCATCAAACCAACCGCCGCCGCGGGTCACCCGCAGGTCGTCGCTGTAAAAATCGTCAACGTAGGTGCTGTTGGCATAACCCTGGTAAGGCGACGCCGTCCACTCCCAAACGTTGCCGGCGAGATCCTCAACGCCGTAAGGGCTGGCCCCGGCCGGAAAACTGCCCACGGCCACGGTGCCGCGAATGCCGGTTGCCTTGATATTAGCCCTGGCCGGGTCGAAGGCGTCACCCCATGGAAAAAGGTTACCTTCGGGGCCACGCGCGGCTTTCTCCCACTCCTGCTCGGTCGGCAGCCGCTTGCCGACCCACTCACAATAGGCCACGGCATCATTCCAACTGACTTTGACCACGGGATGATTACCCTTACCTTCGACATAACTTTGCCAGGTTTTCTTGGCCCCACTCTGCTCAGCCTCGGTTTGATAGCCGGTAGCGGCCACAAACATAGCAAAGTCGTCGTTGGTTACTTCAAAATGATCGATTTCAAAAGCAGGTAGGTCAACCTCCTGGGCCGGGCTTTCATTGGGTTCGGTATTGTCGCTGCCAAAAATGAACGGACCGGCCGGAATTTCGATCATATCATCGAGCGGCTTGGGCGGTTCGGTCGGCGTCGGCGTAGGCGTGGGTGTTGAGGTAGCCGACACCTGGCCCTCGCCGCTGGAGGTCGGGCCAGGTGTCGGGGTGGGTTGGGGAGTCGGAGTTGGTTGTGGCGTTGGCGTTGGTCGTGGGGTTGGCGTTGGCGGAATCGTGACCGGGGTCGGGGTCGGTTTCAAGACTACAGCCGGCAGGCGGGTCGAGGTTGGCGGAATGGAGGTTGGGGTTGGCGTAACCAGCACCGGGGCGCGTGACCAGGAGAAAAAGCTAACAAACAGAACGGCCACAATTACGGCAGCCGCGGTTGACAATACTGAACTTCGGCTCAAGCTGAAACCGCCGCCGGTAATTCTGCGGCCAACAGTCGGCACCAGAATGGCCAAAATCAGCAAGAGGCCAATGGCAATGCTCTGGGTTTGGCCCTGCACATTCATCAGGCTCATCCCAAAGCGCATATTGCCGATCAAAATCAGCGACAAAACTGCCCCAATCATGGTACCGCTGCCGCCAAAGATGTCGACGCCGCCCAGGACGGTGGCCGTGATGACGTCTAACTCCAAACCGAGGCCGATATCAGGCCGGGTGCTGCCAAAACGGGCGGCCATCACAATGCCGGCCAAACCGGCCATCAAGCCGGAGACCACAAAAATCGTCATCTTGATCCGGTCGACGGCCACGCCGGAAAAACGGCAGGCATCCTCATTATTGCCGATGGCGTACACAAATCGGCCCAGCGTCGTTTTGTGCAGCACCAGCCCAAAGATCAAGGCAAAAACGGCGAACAACAAGAGTGAGAAGGGCACCGGCGTTTGGCCTAATTTGCCTTGCCCCAGGTAGGTAAACGACGATGGATAACCCCGGGCCGCTTGATCGCCTAGCAAGACGTAGGCAATGCCCCGGTAAAAGGCAAAGGTCCCCAGGGTCACCACCAGAGCGGGCAGTCGCACCTTGGCGATGAGGTAACCGTTGAGCAACCCGCCCAGGCCGCCCAACAACAGGGCTGCGCTGGCGGCCACCCAGATATTGACCCCATTGTTAAACAGCCAGCCCATAAACGAGGCGCACATCGCCAGGTTGGAAGCCACCGACAGGTCGATGTTGGCGCTGATGATAATATAGACCATCGGCAGCATCATCAACCCCATCTCCATAAAATCCGACACCGTCCGGAAAATATTGGCCGCATTCAAATAGAAAGGGGAAAGCAGGCTGTTGACCACACTGACGATAATGATCAAAGCCACCAGCAACCATTCCCAGCGCAGGAAAAAGGAGAGAGCCGATTGCCGGGGGGGGCGAATACTGATCGCCGGACTTTCTGATTTAGCTTGAGTTGTCATGCTGTTTTCCTCGCCGACACGGTTCGCTGCAAGCGGCGTAGAATCACCGAGTCTACTACCACAGCCAGCAAAATTAGCGCACCCTGAGCGGCCAACTGCCAAAATGGCGATATCCGGATCAGGGTCAAGGCGTTATTGATAATTCCCAGCAGCAACGCGCCCAACAAAACGCCGGTTACCGTACCGCTGCCGCCAAAAATATTGACCCCACCGACGACTGAGGCGGCCACGGTCTGCAGTTCAAAGCCCAGGGCGGTATTGGTCTGAGCCGACTCAAAACGGGAGGCCCACATTACCCCGGCCAGGCCACATAACAGCCCGGAAATCACATAGACCATAAATATAACCCGCTCCACCCGAATCCCGGCCACTCTGGCCGCATCCGGGTTGCTGCCAACGGCATAGATGTCCCGGCCAGGACGGGTATAGTTGAGAAAATAATAGATGATAACGGCTACCACCAGCGCAATGATGACCAGATTAGGCAGACCCAACGGCGTACCCTTGGCCAACACCTTGAAGCTCTGAGGCATTTCAAAAGCGTTGATCCAGTTGCCTTCACTGTATAAAAAGACCATACCACGATAGATACTCAGTGTACCCAGGGTGGCAATAATCGGCGGGACGCCGCCCACGGTGATGAGCAGGCCGTTGACGCTGCCTAACACTGTACCCAGGGCCATACCCAACAGCACGGCCAAGACCATCGACATCTCCGGATTTTCCCTGACCACAAAGGCCACCATCATCGCCACCAGGCCGATCATCGAACCTACCGACAGGTCGATGCCGCGGGTAATGATGACCATCGTTTGGCCCAGGGCCACAATCGCCAGAATGGAGATATTCAGCAGAATATCGCGGAAGTTTTCCAGGCTCAGAAAGTAAGGACTGCGCAGGCTGACGGCAACGATCAACAAAATGATGAAAATGATGATCCCGGTCTCGCGAAATTTGGCCAGGGTTAGAAATATATTTTGTCTCGGTTTTTCAATGGCTTGTGTTGTCAATTTGGCCCCACTTCTCTGAAAATACCCCCACCCCAACCCCTCCCCCAATTCGGGGGAGGGTCCAGGGGAGAGGGTTAAAATAAGAATTTAGACCCGCTCCACCGCCTGGGTGGCGGCCAGCATAATCTTCTCCTGGGTGGCTTCGGCCCGAGTAAAATGGCCGGTTAGCCGGCCTTCGCGCATCACCAAAATACGGTCGCTCATCCCCAAAATTTCCGGCAACTCCGAAGAGATCATCAAGATGGCCATCCCCTGGGCCGCTAACTCGCTCATCAGGCCGTGAACAGCCGCCTTGGTGCCCACGTCGATGCCGCGGGTCGGCTCGTCAAGAATGAGAATACGGGGGCGGGTAGCCAACCATTTGGCCAGCACCACTTTTTGCTGGTTGCCGCCCGATAACTCCCGCGCCTTTTGCCAGATGCTGGCCGCTCGCACTTCCATCTGGGTAGCCGCTTGCTGAGCCGAGGCCAACTCCTGGCTCTGGCTAACCCACCCCGCTTTGGCATATTCCGACAAAATGGGCAAAGTAATGTTGTGGGTCAGGTTCATCTTCAAAACAAGACCGTGGTGCTGCCGGTCCTCCGGCACATAGGCCAGCCCTAAGGCCAAAGCTTTCTGCGGATTGGTAATGGATACGGCGCGGCCGTTGATTTCAATGACGCCACGGCTGGCCGGGGCAATGCCAAAAATGGCCCGGGCCACATCGGTTCGACCGGCGCCCACCAGCCCGGCCATGCCTAAAATTTCGCCTCGACGCAGTTCAAAAGAGACATCGGCAAAGACGCCGGGCCGGCTCAGCCCGCTTACTTTCAAAACAACTTCGCCGGCCTCGACCGCCTGCTTGGGGAACAGGTCAGACAGGGTCCGGCCCACCATCATCTGGATGAGCTCGGCCGTGGTTGCCCCCACCATCGAGCGGGTGCCGACGTACTGACCGTCGCGCAACACGGTCACCCTATCGGCCACCTCAAACAGGTCTTCCAACCGGTGAGAGATAAAGGCAATGGCCGTGCCGGCCTCACGTAGTTGCCGCACAATCCGGAACAAATCTTCAACCTCGGCTAGGGTGAGCGACGAGGTTGGCTCATCCATGATCAAGATTTTGGCGTTCACCGATAAGGCCCGGGCAATTTCGACCATCTGCTGCTGGGCCACGCTCAGGTTGCGAGCCTTGGTTTTGGGGTTGAGGTCTACCCCCAACCGGTCGAGCAGTTCGGCTGCCTCGCTATACATCCTGGCCCAGGCCACTCGCCGGCCAATTTTCATCGGCTGCCGGCCGACAAAGATATTTTCGGCAATATCCAGATCGGGAAACAGGCTGGGTTCCTGGTAAATGGCCGCAATTCCATGCCGTCGCGACTCGCCGGGATCAGCAAAGTGAACCTGGTGGCCGTCTAAAAAGATTTCACCTTCGTTAGGCTGGTGAACGCCGGTGATCACCTTGATCAAGGTTGACTTACCGGCGCCATTTTCACCCAGAATGGCATGCACTTCGCCCGGATACAGGTCAAAATCAACCCCCCGCAAAGCGTGCACGCCGGCAAAGTGCTTAACAATACGGGTCATTCGCAAAATGGGTTCGCTCATAATCAGTCCCTACGCTTAAACCAGGATAACTTCAATCTGCTGCTGCCGAACCTGTTCGACCAGGCTGGCCGGCGCGGCGGTATCGCTGATAATGGTATCGATCTGGGGCAGAGCAGCAAAGGTCGAGGCAGCCACTTTGCCCCACTTACTGGCGTCGATCAGTCCGACCACGCGCTGGCAGCGCGCCACCATGGCCCGTTTCATTTTGACTTCACCCAGATGCACATCGGTCAAACCTTCGGCAATGGTCAAACCACGCGCCCCAAAAAAGCCAAGCTGGATATTCAAATCCTCGATGAAATCACAATGAGGCTGCTCGACCAGCGAAATGGAGGTGCGCCGCAGACTGCCGCCGGGTAGAATCACATGAATGTGGGGCGCATCGAGTAAATTGAGCGCCACTCTGAGGCTGTTGGTAACCACGGTTAATTCGGCGAGTAGTTTGATATGGGCGATGATGGTTTGGACCGTCGTACTGGCGTCAAGAAAGATA
Organism: uncultured Caldilineaceae bacterium; assembly: GCA_964477335.1. GTDB lineage: Bacteria > Chloroflexota > Anaerolineae > 4572-78 > J111 > CAYNLK01. The sequence continues at coordinate 6,251 of CAYZHI010000110.1, forward strand.
GTGTCGCCGTAATGAACCAACCCGGCTGCAGCCTGACCAATGCGGGCTTTTTGGGCAGCAGACTGTTGCTGCCGCAATTCAAACGATAACTCCGGCAGCGTATTGGACGAATAGGCCCCGCCCCGCGTCCGCAGCAGCAGCCCTTGTTGACTCATCGCCCGCAAATCCTGGCGGATGGTCACTTCCGACACGTCAAAACGCAGGCTCAGATCGATCACCGACATTTGACCGGTCTCTTCCAACGCGGTCAGGATGGCTTGTCTGCGTTCGGCCAGGCGATGCTCTTTGCCCACCGGCATCCCTCGTTGTGACTTTCGGAATTAGTTAGAGAAGGTGAGTTTCGTAAGAAATCGAAAGGATTATAGGGCAAAAAAAAGAGCTTGTCAAAAATTGGACGCTCATGTTAAATACAAGTGCATGGTAGGGGCGCAAGGCCTTGCGCCCCTACATAATAAGCACTTGTTCTGAACATGAGCCAAATTGGAAACGACCAAGAAAGCCCCGACAGGTTTTTGAAACCTGTCGGGGCTTGTCTCTCAAACCGACCGGCGCTCTAATTGTTTTTGAAAAGCAGCGGTAGGAAAATCTTTTCCGGATCGACGATAGTCAGATAGCTGGCCGACACCGGCGCCGACAGGTTGGGCGAGGAAGCCGTAGCCGTATTGACCAGCAAATCGCCTTTGCTAACCGTCGCGGCCACCCGAACCTGGTAGGTAATCAACACGCTCTGCTGCGAGTTGAGCGTGAAGGGGCCGGCGCTGCTGGGAAAGTTGGTCAGGTCGACGATGGCCGGGCTGGCCACGGCCGAGCCGGCCACGTAGCTCAACTGGGGCGGCAGGCTATCGCTGACAATAATGCCGGTCACGGATTGGAAGGTGCCGTTGCGCACGGTAATGGTGTATTCAATGATGGCATTGGCCGTTGCTTCATAGCCGGGCGAAAGGGTCTTGCTGACACTGAAACCAATCGGGCAGGAACCGGGTGTGCCGGGATTATAGACAGTGTTGTGCCAGGCGTTGCACTCGATTTGAGTCATCTCCCGAGCCGAAAAAGTAAGTCTGTAATTCATTATTCGGCTGGGAATATCCGCAGTAGGGTGCATCAAGCCCTGGTTATGGCCAAACTCGTGCGCCCACAGAATACCGTCCAGGGTGACATTACCCAGATATACCAGAATCATATTTTTTGAACTACCAACAAGGGCACAACCGATGATCCCAGGATTGTAGCTGCCGCAGTAATCCAGCGCCGGCACCACTTTGACCTGGTAGCTGTTGAGATTAAACAGCGCGTTCAACTCGGTGCTCGTATTGATGAAACCATCGGTGGTGTTGAAGGTACCAACTGAACCGTTGCGCTGCAAAGCTACACAGCAGGCAATGTCGGCGGAGCTATCGGCGGTCTGCATAATCTGGCTGGCGCTCAACAAGAGGGCGTCCACCTGGGCGTTGCTGGGCACACTGCCTATGGCGGTATGGCGGCCCACCACAAAGGTTTGCAAATGGCCCACTGTGTTGCTATCCGGGGCCTGGGCCTCCAGACTATCCTGCAGTTCCGGCGGGGCCGGCAGATTGGGATCGGGACTGACTACTGCGGCCATGCCCTCCTGCTGCACTTGCTGGTTCAAGGCCAGAGCCTGCGGCAACGTATCGTCGGCGGCTTGGGTTGAAAGCCCGCCCCGAGCAGCGATCTCTCTTAGCCGGGCCTCGGCCTGGGGCAACCCGGAGACGCCCAGGGCCAGCAGCGTCTGCTGGTAAAGCTCAGCCGCTTGAGGCTGGCCCTGATAGCTCCAGGGCAGCGGATTGTTGTTCCAGTAGGCCGGGTCGGAGGCGGCCAGGAGCAAAACCAACGACTCGGGGTCGCCCTGGTGAGCCAGGTGGGCCAGGGCATACGGCACGGAACGCAAGCCCCGGAATTGGGCCAGGGAGACCTCGCCGGAGGTTTGGGTCAAATAATCCAGTAGCCCCGGCCGGGCAGTCGGGTGGCCGATGAAGCCCAGGGTGACCACGATGTTGGTCGCGTACAGTTCATTGGCCGGGTCGGCCAGCAGATCGAGCAGCAAGGGGACCGCTTCCGGCCCAAATTGGCGCGCCGCGTCGTAGGGCACGCCGTGAAAATAAAGCTCCTTGACAAACGGGATCACCTCTTCCGGTTGGGGCGGCGCAGCCGGACCGATTAGCGCCAGCGCTTCGGCCGGAACCGTCACCCGGTTATGGTGGCCGGCTGTTTCCGGTAAAGAGAGCCTCAATGGGATTGATTCAAACTTATATTGGCCGGTCACTACCATACCGATAAAAATGATAACAATCAGGCTAACAAAGCCGGTCAATTTTGTTTTCACGCCATCTCCTTCGAACAGTTGACAAGGTTTATATCTTAGGTTAGAGTCAAAGTGCTACCGGACAGTTTTCAGTTTTCAGTGGGCGTAATTCATTAAACACCATACCCCAAAATTGAGTAAACTGTAAATAACCTTTAGGTCCAATACTTTTCAAATAAGCGATTGAAATCACTCCTTCAGGGCTGAAGCCAGTCGTCCACCTGCGTGGACGGGACTTTTTGCCCGGAGGGGACGTAGGCGGACATCACGGCGTAGCCCTCCAGGTGCGGTTTCAACCGCGTTCTTATTTGGAAAGTATTGCCTTTAGCTCCCATTGAAAGTTATGGATTGAACGCATGGATATTTTGAAGAAAATCGAACTGTTGCTGAATGCCACCACTCGAGCCAGACTGCCTCGCCGCGATCGGGTCAGCCCACTTGACGAGCAGGAGGAGCAGCTCCTGGCCGAGATTCGCCAGGCCGTGGCTCAGGTGCAAGCCCAGGAACGAGTGCTGGCGGAACGGCTCAGAGGCGAACAGGCTCAGGCCGAGGCTGCGGCCCAGCAGCAAGATTGGGACCAGCAGCGCACCCACGCAAGACGGGCCGAGGAATTGGAACGGCAACTGAACCAGGAGTCGATCCAGGCTATTAATTTGGAAGAAAAATTGGCCGCGCTGGAGGAAAAACTGGCTTTGGCCCGGCAGGCGGTGGAGAAAGAAGCCCGCAAAGCCGCAGTTCGATCAGCCGAAGCGGACGAGGTACTGGCTCAGGGACAGGCCACAGCCGACTCCGCCGCCGAAACCACGGCCGCCTCATCTGCCGAAAAGCGCCCCGCCGCCCCCTCGCCAACGCAAGACTCCGACCTGGTCGCCCGCAAATCGCGCCTGAGCGACTGAGAGGGATGATGAATTATGAATTGTGAATGGTGAATGGGTCATACTTCATTATTCCGCATTCATCCTTCCTGAAAACTCCGCAGAACTCCTTGCTTTTGAATTGGGGTCAGGTAACAAAAGCA
>CAYZHI010000111.1:0-9565 GCA_964477335.1 uncultured Caldilineaceae bacterium
CGACACCCACACTGCCCGCTGGGGCGTAGATACGGCCGCCCGGACCGGCATTATCGCCCCGGACTTGACCGAGCCCGGCCTGCTGGCCGCCATCCGCGCCCGCCGGGTCTTTGCCACCGAAGACAGCAACCTGGCCCTGGCCCTGCGCAGCGGCGATAATTGGATGGGGAGTATCCTGCCGGCGGGCGGTTCGATCCCGCTCAGCATCGATTTCGTCGATGCCGACCCCGAACCGCTGACCCTCTACCTGTACGACACCAACCTGCTGCTGGCCACGATCCCCCAGGCCAACGCCACCGGCCAATGGAGTACCACGGTCGAAGCCAGGCCCGGCCATTTCTTCTGGGTTAAAGCGGTCCAGGCCGATGGCAACAACGCCTACACCACCCCGCTCTGGATCGAAGGGCAGCTTGAACCGGAACGGCTGCTGCTCAACGAAATCCTGCCGGCCCCCGGTGACTGGGATTGGGACGGCAACGGCGTCGGCGATCATGATGACGAATGGATCGAGCTTTTTAACCCGCTGGACCGGCCGGTGGGATTGGGCGGCTGGCGGCTGGTCGATGCGGCCGGCACGTTTTACAATGTGCCGCTCAACGTGACCATTCCCGCCCGCGGCTTCGCCGTCTTCTATTTTGCCCACACCAACATCGGCCTGAACAACTCAGACGACACCGTTAGCCTGATTCACCCGAACGGTAGCGTGGTCGACAAATTTAGTTACGCCCACTCACCCGGCTATGATGAAAGCTGGTGTCGCCTGCCCGATGGCGGCCCCACCTGGAGCGACGACTGCGCCGGCACACCCTCGGCCAACAATTGGGAAAAGCCGCCGGCCGGCCCGCTGACAGTCACCATTTACGAAGCCAAACGGCTGACCCGTAACGCCTGGGTGCGGGTTAAAGGCCGGGTGACGGCCCCGCCCGGTCCGTTGGGGTCGCGGACTATGTACATTCAGGACGAAACTGCCGGCATTATGGTTTACCTGCCCCAAGACCATCGGCTCAATGGGGTCAAGCTCGGGGATAAAGTTGAGGTTGAAGGTAACCTGCGCAATTTTCACGAGGAGTGGGAGATTGCCGTCGCCAGCCGCGGCGACATCAAAACTGGAGACAGCGGCGAGCCGCCTCCGCCCTTACCGATTGCGACCACTTCTTTGCTGGAGCCGTATGAAGGTATGCTGGTGATGTTGCAAGGGCAGGCCGCTGGTTTCAAGGGACGCACGACTTTTTGGGTAGATGACGGCACCGACCCGGCCAAAGTCTACCTGCGCCGTAGTACCGGCATCAAGAAACCCTATCTGCAAGCAGGTACGCCGGTAACTGTCGTTGGTATCGTCAGCCAGTATGCCGACCCTGTCCAGCCTTCCCGGGCCGATTATCGCCTGCTGCCGCGTTACCCAACCGACTTAATCCTCCCAACTGCGGCGACAACTCCGCCCAACTGGCCCAGCGAACTACCGGAGACAGGCTACTAAAATCAGATGACCGGCACTTTTGAAGCGCCGGTCATCTTTCTAGCCGGTGTCTTCAGCGGCCAACCAATAACCCACGCCTCGTTCGGTCAATAGATAGCGGGGATTACTCGGATCGGGTTCAATCTTGCGACGCAGCCGGTAGGTAAAGACCTTCAAATAATCTGTTTCATCCACTGCCTCCCGCCCCCAAACCCGGCTCAACAGCAGTTCATTGGGCATAACCTGACCGGCATTGCGAGCCAGCACCTCCAGCAAGCGAAATTCGGTGTTGGTCAGCTTGACTTCGTTGTGGCCGATCGTCACCCGACGGTGGTTGAAATCGATCCGCAGGTCGCCGCAGTAAAACGCCGGTTCCAGCGGCCCGGCGCTCCCTTCAGCCCGGCGCAACACGGAGCGGATGCTGGCCAGCAACTCCAGGTGACCGAATGGTTTGACTACGTAATCATCGGCCCCCAGCTCCAATCCCTGCACAATATCCAACTCATCATCTTTAACCGACAGAATAACCACCGGCACATTGCTAAACAGGCGCAGTTGCTTGAGTACGTCAAAACCGTGCATACCCGGCATCGCCAGGTCTAACAACACCAGGTCAGGCGACTCCCGCTCAACCAATTCCAGACCGGTGACGCCATCGTGCGCCTCCAAAACAGTCCACTCCGGCTCCTGCACTGTAATGGTCAGCTTGACAGCGCGGGTCAGGTCCGGCTCATCATCGATAACCAGGATTTTATAACTGGCTTTTTTCATCAGCTACGGCCTTACCGGTTATGGGCAAAGTAAAACAGAAACGACTGCCGCCGCCGGGCCGCTCTTCCAACCAGATCTGTCCCCCGTGCAATTGGACCAGTTCGCGGCAGATGAATAACCCCAGGCCCACCCCGGCCAGGGCTTTGTCTTCGGCAGCAATGTAGAATTTATCGAAGATGCGGGCCCGCTCCTGGGGCGGCACACCCGGCCCAGCATCAACCACTGCCACCTGCACAAACTCACCGGCGGTGGTTAATTCAACCTCGATGGTGCTACCAGTCGGGGCAAATTTAGTGGCGTTGTGTAGCAAATTCGACAAGATTTGCTCCAGTCGCCGGCCATCGGCCCAGACCGGCGGCAGATCAGGTTCACACTTCAACTCAACGTGTTGGCGCTTGCGTTCCAGCAACGGCGCCAGGCTATCCAACACCCGCTGGAGCCGGTTGGCCAGATTAATTGATCGCCGGCGCAAGGCGACGGCTTTGGCTTCCAGCCGGGAACTCTCCAACAGTTCGGTGATGAGCAATTCCAACCGGGCTAGATTTTGTTCGATGGCATCGGTAATTTCGGCCCGGGTCTGAGCCGGTAGCTCCGGCAACCGGGACAAAGCTGGGGTCAGAGTTTTGAGTACGGTCAGCGGCGTCTTTAGCTCATGCCCAATGGCCGAAAAAAATACCGACTGAAGCTCCTCAAAGCGACGTAAGCGAACCACCTGCTCCTGTTCGCGAGCATAGAGATGGGCTGTGCGTAGAGCCAAACCAGCTTCAATGGCCAGGGTCCGCAAGAAGGTTTGGTCATCGTCACCCAAAGGTTGCGTGCTCAGGTGACCAAGTGCAATCACCCCGAGGGTATCACCCCCCGGTGTGGTCAAACGGCAGCAGGTCAGCCGGGGAATATTATCGCCAGACACATCAGCCGGGAGAGGTCGATCCGTGCCGGCTCCAAGTGAAAAGAGAATGCCGTCACTCTCAGACCAGGTCAGCCCGGTGATCGACTCGCCAACCGGGTAGCGGCTGGTGGAAGAGGCAGCTATGCGCCACCGGTCAGGCAATGCCTCCGGCAGCAATACCAGGCTGAAGTCGATAGCGGGCAGAATCCGGGTTGCATCGAGAATAGTCCCCAAAATTTGATTGGGTTCCAGGCTCTCTTCGGCCAGCCGCAAAAAGATTTCATTGAGGGTGGTGGTGCGGACCGCAGCCAGGACAGTTTGTCGCCGCGCGGCCCGCTCCCGGTGCAATTGCCGGCTGAATAGAGTCACCAGGGCGCCCAGTGTAAGAATGACGAAGGATTTGGCGGTAAGAATGGCTACGGCCAGAAGGTCCCACCCGAAGCCCAATGTTGGCAAGACCACAACCACATGGAGCAAGGTGAGCGCAACCGTTAACACCAATGCAACCTGCCACTGGAAAACCAAACCAATTTCAATGGCGGCGATGGGGAATAACACAAAAAAGGGACTACTGAGAGCGCCAGTCAGGGCTGTAAACAGCATCGCTTGACCTACGTCGCTGAGTAGCAGCCAACCGGCTTGACCACTAACCAGCGGTTGTTTGACCCAGACGAGGAGAGAAATGAGCAGGTCTACACCAATCATCAGCGGCAGAGCGACCAGCACACTGAGCGATTCGGGGCCATGCACTGGTTCTGTCCCCAGAATCATAACGGAAACACCCACCAGGGCAATCCAACGGATTGCCAGCAAGTAGCGATCGATGTAGGGGATGGGAGCCGCCACCAGCCAGGCAGCCAAACCGCTGGCTGACCATTGAAGTTGACGGCGCTCGACCATAGTCTGTACCTCCATTATCCCCCACGAGGGAGAGATATAGGTATCAAGAAAATGGGAGGCGCAAAACAAGATGTAATTGGGGGAATATCTACAGTTATGGTACACGGCTGCGGCTCGATTGGCAAGGCGTAAAAGTTCTGGTCGTGACAGTTTCCAGTATATTTACCAAATATTCACCACTCTTAACCGGTTTGTTTACCTTGACGTCGTAAAGTAAAAAATGGGTAGGTTTAAGTAGGTTAAGAATTGGAGGTACTATAATGAATACGGCAAAAAAACTCAATTGGATTATCTTTGCTCTGGGGGTGTGGGAAGTTCTGTCGGCGTTTGTCTTTATGCGCTGGAACGTACCGGTAGCCTTTTGGAACGCATTCATCATCGGCGCCTTGATGCTATTATTGGCTATCCTGGCCGAAAGGCAGCAAGACGCCCGAAAGGATGAAGGGCTGGAATGGGCCATCGCCGGGGCGAGTTTGTGGCTGATTATCTCACCCTTTATGTTGGCTTATGATGTCTTGATGCCCATCGCCATGTGGAACGACGTCATCGTTGGGGTGGTCAGCTTGGTGCTGGCGCTGCGCAGCGAGGCAGTTTTGTACAAAGAGATTGCTGCTGAGCGGTCGTAGAACCGCTCAGAATCCACGGACGTCCCCCAGTCCAGACCCAATAGCGGGGGATAGAGCAATATTTGCTTCTATCCCCCATTATTTTTTTGAATACACTGCTTAACCCTGACCCCAAATCACTTGACGAGGGAGCAATTGACAACATCTTGATTCAATGTTATGCTCGCCCGCATCAACCCTATCTGCTTGACATGCTGCCAGAGGAGGAATATTCCAATTATGAGTAGTACCACCTTTGTAAACTGGGCTTTGATTCTAGGAGCGTCCAGTGGTTTTGGCGCGGCCACAGCCCGAGTGTTGGCCCATCGGGGGATGAATATTGTGGGCATCCATCTGGATGCGAAAGCCACGTTGCCTAATGCCAAAGCCGTCCAGTCCGACATCGAAGCCGCCGGGCGGGAAGCTATCTTCATCAACATGAACGCCGCCAGCCCGGAAAAACGAGCCAGCGCCATCCAGAAAATGGCCGAAAGCGGGGTCAAGGTCAAAGTGTTGCTGCACTCTTTGGCTTTTGGCTCGCTAAAACCGGTAGTGGGCGAAACCGCCGAAGCCAGTCTCGACCAGAAACAGATCGAGATGACTCTGGACGTGATGGCCAACAGCCTGGTTTACTGGGTCCAAGAGCTGGTCTGGGCCAATCTTTTTGCCGATGACGCCCGTATCTTCTCGATGACCAGCGAGGGCAATAGCCGGATTATGCCGGCCTACGGCGCGGTCAGCGCGGCCAAGGTGGCTCTGGAGAGCTACACCCGCCAGTTAGCCGTGGAATTGGCGCCTCGCAACATCAAAGTAAACTGCATCCAGGCCGGCGTCACCGACACCCCGGCCCTGCGAGCTATCCCCGGCCACGAGCAGATGATCGAGTTTGCCCGCCGCCGCAACCCCTTCCACCGCCTCACCAGCCCCGACGACGTAGCCCACGCCATCGCCGAGCTGTCCCGGCCTGGCCTGGCCTGGATGACTGGCAATGTCATCCGGGTGGACGGCGGCGAGTTTATTGTGCCGTAAATTAACCATCCCAAGGCTGACCCTCAAGGCCACGTCCCATTGGGCGTGGCCTTTTTTGGGGTCTTGTCGTCCATTGAGCGGGATGCGGTTCATCGGTTTGGAGCAGAGTTGTGGTATAATGTAACTGTTGGTCATTGAGTTACGGAGAGAGACGATGGTCACAACGGTAATAGACTCAATCGAAACGCAGGTTCCCCAGCGCCTTAAAATGAGCTACGCAGAGTATCTCCAAATTGCCGGAGACTCCCAGATCATGGAATGGGTCAACGAGGAGGTCATCAGCTACATACCGCCAGGATACAAACATCAGGAAATTGCCGGTTTTTTGTTCAACCTGCTCAGCCAGTTTCTGCAAATCTTTAACCTGGGGGTGATGGTCCAGGCCCCCTTTGAAGTGAAACTATGGCCCGATGGTCCCGCCCGTGAACCGGACCTGTTTTTTGTGAGTCAACACAATCTCGCCAACCTTACCCCGGAGCGATTCGCCGGCGGCCCCGATTTGATCATCGAGATTATTTCGCCGGGCAGCGTCAGCGAGGACCGGGTGCGCAAATTCACCCAATACGAGCAGGCCGCCGTGCCGGAATATTGGCTGATCGACCCCCAGCCCCACCAGCAGCAGGCCGACTTCTACGTTTTGGGCGAGGACAAGCTGTACCACGCCGCCCCCCTCAGCGAGGGCGGTCGCTATCACTCGGCGGCCCTTCCTCATTTCTGGCTGGATATCGCCTGGCTGTGGCAGGAGCCGCTGCCCAATCCCCAGTTGATTTTGGCCGAAATTATGATTTCGATTGAAGAGCTTCCGGCCGAGGTAAAGTCGGCCTACCAGGCGCTGTACAAGGCTTTATCTTCACAGCCATAGAAGCTGGTCTAGAGTTAAGAAACACCCTCATCATCCGGTGGGGGTGTTTTATTTTGCTGATCCGAGAGTTTCCCCGCTTTGCTGACTGCTGTGATGAATGGTATACTCTAGCCTTATTTTGAAGGCTGAAGGCGGAGGGATGAGGGATGAATTTGTCTTTACTTCATCCCTCCGCCTTCCGCCCTCATCCTTCATCTTTGACTACGGAGGTGTGAATGTCAGCAAACGGAAGTTACAACATGGTCGTGCTGGTCAAGCAGGTGCCCGACACCCACAACATCAGCGGCGAAGTGATGACCAAAGACGGGACCATGAACCGCAACGCCTTGCCGGCCATCTTCAACCCGGAAGACCTCAACGCCCTGGAAATGGCCCTGCAGCTCAAGGATAAGTACGGCGGTCGAGTCACGGTCATCACCATGGGGCCACCCAAGGCCGCCGAAGTGCTGCGCGAGTCGCTCTACCGCGGGGCCGACCGGGTCATCCTGCTGACCGATAAAAAATTTGCCGGCGCCGATACCCTGGCGACCTCGTATGCCCTCAGCTGCGCCATCCAAAAACTGGGCCAGTTCGACCTGATCCTGGCCGGCCGGCAGGCCATCGACGGCGATACGGCCCAGGTTGGCCCGCAAACCGCCGAAAAGTTGGGCATCCCCCAGATCACCTACGCCGAAGCGATCCTTAACCTGGACGGCGCTGAAATTGTCGCGCAACGGGCTTTGGAACTGGGTACCGAGATCGTCAAATGCCCATTGCCCTGCTTGCTGACGGTGGTCGGATCGGCCAACCAGCCCCGCCCGGCCTCGGCCCGCAAGCGGATCGAGTACAAGCTGGCGGCCACCCCGTTGGAGTACAGGTCGCTCTTGCAGCGCTGGCCGGAGTTTGAAACCGAAGCGGCCCTGGAAGCGTACCTGACCAGCCGCAACTTAAAGATCGAGGTCTGGACGGCCGAGGACGTGGCCGCCGATGAGGCCAAACTGGGCCTGGCCGGCTCGCCGACGCAGGTCTACAAGATCAACTTTGTAGTCCTAGAAAGCACCGAAAGCAAAGAGATTACCGCCACCAAAGAAGGCATTGCCGCCCTGATCGAGGAACTGATTCAGGAGTACATCGTCGGCTAAAGCTTGACCGCCAGCTAAACTCCTCCGGCGGTCGGCGGTCCATTCATAAGGAAACGAACATGACCAATCAACGCAACGTCTGGGTTTTCATCGAGCAAGAGGAGGGCCAACTGGCCGAGGTCAGTTTGGAGCTACTGGGCAAGGGGCGTGACCTGGCCAACAAGCTGGGCAGCGAACTGTGGGCCGTGCTGGGCGGTTACCGGGTTGGCGAACTGGCCGAAACCGCCATTCATTCCGGGGCGGACCGGGTGTTGCTGGCCGACCACCCCGAACTGGAATTCTACCGCACCCTACCCTACGCCCGGCTGGCCATCGACCTGATCCAGGCTCACCGGCCCTACATTTTTCTGGTGGGGGCGACCCCCATCGGCCGCGACCTGGCCCCGCGCGTGGCCAGCGCCGTCCGGGCCGGCCTCACCGCCGACTGCACCGACCTGCAAATCGGCGACTACGAGTCTAAAAAGGACAAGAAGGTCTACAAAGATTTGCTCTACCAGATTCGACCGGCCTTTGGCGGCAACCTCATCGCCACCATTGTCAATCCCACCATGCACCCGCAGATGGCCACGGTCCGCTCCGGGGTGATGCGTAAGCCCGAGCCGGATGCCAGCCGCCAGGGCGTGATCGAACACGTCGAGCCGGTTTTTCAGCCGGGCGATCTGGCTTTGCAGGTGTTGAGCCGGGAAAGGCGCCAGTCGACCGTGAATTTGAAAGACGCGGCCACTATTGTGGCCGGCGGCGGGGGCGTCGGCAGCAAAGAGGAGTTTGAACTGCTGCAAGAGTTGGCCCACGTGCTGGGCGGCCAGGTGGGGGCGTCGCGGGCCGCGGTCGATGCCGGTTACATCTCCCGCGAGCATCAGGTCGGGCAGACCGGCACCACGGTGCGGCCGCGGCTCTATATCGCCGCCGGCATCTCCGGCGCGGTCCAGCACCGGGCCGGCATGGACGAGTCGCACAAAATCATCGCCATCAACACCGACCCCAACGCGCCCATTTTCGACATTGCCCACTACAAGATTGTGGGCGATCTGAAGGAAGTGGTGCCTATGATTATCGAAGCCTTGCGCCAGAAAGCCAAGTAGGGAGGAAACCTATGGTAGACAACTTCTTTCTGGATAATTTGGACCTGCAATTTCACCTGAACAAGCTCGACCTGCGCGAAGTGGTCGAGTTGAAGGAAAAAGGTTACAGCTACGCCCAACAGTACGCCACCGCCCCCCGCCATTACGACGACGCCAAAGACAACTACCGCCTGTTGCTGGAGGTGCTGGGCGAAGTCAGCGCCACCGTGATTGCGCCCCGGGCCGCCGAGGCCGACCGGGAGGGCGCCCAGTATCGAGACGGCCAGGTTTACTACGCTGCGGCCACGCAAGCCGCCGTCGAGGCGCTCAAGCAAGCCGAGTTGATGGGCGTGATGCTGCCCTGGGAGTACGGCGGCATGAACCTGCCGGAGACGATTTACCAGATGATGGTGGAAATCGTGTCGCGGGCTGAGGCCGGGTTGATGACCATCTTTGGCCTGCAAGAGATTGCCTCGACCATCAGCGAGTTCGGCAGCGAGGAACAGAAGGCCAATGTGCTGCCTCGCTTTGCCCGCGGCGAGGTGGCCGGGGCCATGGTGCTGACCGAGCCGGACGCCGGTTCCGACCTGGGGTCGGTGCAAACAAAGGCCACCTATGATGAGGCGGCCGGGGTGTGGCGGCTCAACGGGGTCAAGCGTTTCATCACCAACGGCGTGGCCGAAATTATGGTGGTGCTGGCCCGCAGCGAGGCAGATAGCAGCGACGCCCGCGGCCTGTCGCTCTTTTTGGTGGAGCGGGATGAGACGGTCCAGATTCGCCGGATCGAGGACAAGATTGGCATCCACACCTCGCCCACCTGCGAGATTCAATACCACAACACCCCGGCGGAACTGATCGGCAAGCGCAAGTT
>CAYZHI010000112.1:0-9553 GCA_964477335.1 uncultured Caldilineaceae bacterium
CCTTCATGCCGAGCACGGCCTCGATCTGCTGATTGTCGATTACTTGCAACTGATGCGGGGTGACAATCGTAGCGAGAACCGCCAGCAGGAGATCAGCTTCATCTCCCGCTCCATCAAGGCTTTGGCCCGCGAATTGAACATCCCGATTTTGGCTCTGAGCCAGCTCTCGCGCCAGGTGGAGTCGCGGCATGATAAGCGGCCGATGTTGTCGGATTTAAGAGAAAGTGGTTCGATCGAGCAGGATGCGGACGTAGTCCTCTTCATCTACCGCGATGAGATCTACAATCCCGATACCGAATTCCCCAACCTGGCCGAAATCATCGTCAGCAAACATCGCTCCGGTCCAACCGGGATTTTCTCGGTTTACTTTAAGAAGAATCTGGCCCAATTTGTCGATTTAGAGGTCAGAACGCAGCCCTTGGACTATTAGGTGCAAACCTTTGGCCTGGCAGATTATGGAGAAATTCAACGGTTTTCCTGCAGGTGAATTACGGTTTACCTCCGTCCCCGACCTGTTCTTTGCCCGGTTACTGCCCCAGATCGACAGTCTGGTCGAGTTGAAGGTCACCCTGCATTTTATCTGGGTGCATTATCGCCAGGCCCGGCAGGCCATTTCTTTCAACGAGTTGTTGGCCGATGAAACGCTGGTCCAAAGTTTGGCCCTGATCGATCAGGCCGTCGAGGAGGCGCTGCGCCAGGGCCTGCATCGGGCCGTCGCCCGGGGGACGCTCCTCTACGCCCATGTTGAAGATGACAACGGCGTCCACGACCTGTATTACCTCAATAGCGAGCGAGGCCGTCAGGCGCATGCCAGAATCGAGGCCGGCGAGGTCGGGGTGGTGGCCACCAGCGGGGCTGAGGTCGCGCCGCCGGCCAAGCGGCCCAACATCTTTGAGCTATATGAGGACAACATCAGCCTGATCTCCCCCATCATCGCCGACGAACTCAAAGACGCCGAAGCTACCTATCCGCCGGAATGGATCGAAGATGCCTTTAAGATTGCGGTCGAAAATAACGTCCGCAAATGGAGCTACATCCGGGCCATTTTAGAACGGATGGCGACGGCCGGTCGGGGCGACGCTCAAAAACAAAAAGAAAGCGGCAAACCCTGGTATACCGACGAAGAATTTAAACAGTTGATTCAGCATTAGAACGATGAATGATGAATGATGAATGATGAATTGTGAATAGCCAATTACGCTTCGCCATTCGCCATTCGCCCATACGCACTTATGGAACAGATCGATCAGGTTCTAAACCGAAACATAACCGGGCCAAAGTCACCCCAGACTGATGCTTCGCCGCAGGAGGAGCAGGAGTATCTGTGCCCCATTTGCGGCGGCAGCGGCTATCTGCGGTTGGATGTGCCGGTGGGCCACCCCGACTTTGGCCGGATCGTCTCGTGTCGCTGCCGCCTGGCTGAGCAGGAACAAGCCCGCACTCGCAAATTACGCCGGATCAGCAACCTCGACACCCTGGCCCGTTTCACCTTTGATCGCTTTGTGGCGGATGGTTACGGCCTGACCGCCGACCGGCAGCGCAACTTGCGGCTGGCTTATGAAACGGCCAAAGCCTTTGCTCAGCAACCGGCTGGTTGGCTGGTTTTTTTGGGAAAATATGGCTGCGGCAAAACTCACCTGGCCGCGGCCATTGCCAACGAAGTGGTCAACCGGGGTGAACCGGCTATTTTTGTAGTCGTACCCGACTTGCTGGACCATCTGCGAGCTACCTACAGCCCCTATAGTGAGGTCACCTACGATCAACGCTTTGAAGAGATTCGCTCCTGCGCTTTGCTAATTCTGGACGACCTGGGCGCCCACAGTTCTACCCCCTGGGCGCAGGAGAAGTTGTTCCAGTTGTTCAATTATCGTTACAATGCCCAACTGCCGACGGTGGTCACCTCCAATCACGAGCTGGAAGAGATCGACATCCGTATCCGCTCGCGCCTCATTGACCCCGATTTATCTCAGATCATCAAGATTCTAGCGCCCGACTTTCGCCAAAGTGGAATAGCGCATGGCGTGGCCGAACTGTCCAGCCTTGCCCTCCACGCCGACCAGACCTTTGAAAGCTTCAACCTGCGCGAGCACGAGCTGGATCGGGAAAAAGCCGAAAATCTCAAGCGGGCCTTTGCCGTGGCCCGCGACTTTGCCGATCATCCCCGCGATTGGCTGGTCTTTACCGGCACCTATGGCTGCGGCAAAACCCACCTGGCCGCGGCCATTGCCAATGAGGTCGCCCGGCAAGGTGAACCGGCCCTGTTTGTGGTGGTCCCGGACCTGTTGGACCATTTGCGGGCCACCTTCAATCCCCACAGTAACACCTCCTACGACAAGCGTTTTGAAGAAATCCGTAAAGCGCCGTTACTGGTGCTGGATGATCTGGGCACCGAAAGCGCCACCCCCTGGGCCGAGGAAAAACTGTACCAGCTCTTCAATTACCGCTATAATGCTCGCCTGGCGACCGTGATCACGATGGCCAAAGATGTCGATTTGAAGCCGCGCCTCAAATCACTCATTCTCGATGTCGGCCGCTGCACTCCCTTTGAAATTATGGCTCCCAGCTACCGCGGCCTACCCATCCGCAATGTTGCCAAGAACCGCCGACGTCTGAAATAACGGCGCTATCCCCGATTTTTTGACACCTACACAGGTGTAGATGTATAATTCCGGTAGAGGTGAAAAATGGGTAATCTCTATCGAGCGCAAATTTTATTGGAGCCGGAACAACACCGGACTTTGGTCGAGCTGGCCGAGAAGGAGGGCCGCAGTATTTCTGAGATTGTCCGCGAAATCATCGGGCAATATCTGGTGGAACGAGAACAAGCCACCCAATTGCAACGAGAAATGCAGGCGCTAGCGACCTTAACTCAAATACGCCGTCAGATCGAGCAGAAACACGGCGTGTATCAAGGCGACCTCCTAGCCGAAATCAGGGCCGAGCGGGAACAAGAGTTCGACCGGGTCTGGAGCCAGGCAGAATGAGTTTGGTTATCGACGCCAATATAGTGGCCGCACTTGTTCTACCCCTGCCCTACTCGGACCAGGCAACCCGCCGAGTGGCAGCCTGGAAAGAAGCCGGCATCGTTCTGTATGCGCCGCACCTATTAGAGTATGAACTATTGACCATTTTACGTAAGGCCATCACCAATGGTTGGCTGACGACTGCGGCAGCCGCCGCAGCAATGGAGACTGTTTCGACTTTGAACATCCAGTGTCAACTCCCCAGCCCCGAATTGCATAAGCAAGCTCTATGCTGGGCCGAACGGCTCGGCCACTCCAAGACGTACGATGCTCATTATCTGGCCCTGGCTGAGCAACTAAGGACTGATTTCTGGACGGCTGACCGGCGACTGGCAAACGGGGCTAAACAGGCCGGTGTAGCCTGGGTCCATTGGATTGGCCAAAGCGAGCAAGCGTCTTAATGAGAATCACCGATGCCCACCTCAAACAAATCTATGCCCACGCCGGGGAGAGCTATCCCTACGAATGCTGTGGTTTCTTGCTGGGCAGTTTTACCGAGGCCGGCTTGGTGCAGCAGGTCCGGCCGGCGACCAATCAAAACAGCGAGCGGACCGACCGCTTCATCATCAGCGGCGAAGAGTATGCCCAGGTCCAATTTGCCGCCGACGAAGCCGGGCTGGAGATCATTGGCATCTACCATTCCCATCCCGACTGGCCGCCCATCCCCTCTCAAACCGATATGGAGCATGCCTGGGAAGAGGTCTATTACCTTATTACTTCGGTCCATGAAAGAATGCCGCTCAACACCAACGTCTGGCGTTTGGCCGGCCAGGGGCTGCGCCGCTTTGAGTGGATTCCCCTGGAAATTGTGGATGAAGCCGCGTTAAGGAACGATCGTGGAACGTAATTTTGCTCGCTACATCCGCCAGACCATCTTTCCCGGCATTGGTCAGGCCGGGCAGCAAAAATTAGCCGAGGCCCGCGTCGTCGTCATCGGCTGCGGGGCGACCGGCACGGTCATTGCCAATCACCTGGCCCGCACCGGCGTTGGTCACTTGACCATTGTCGACCGGGATTTTGTCGAGTTGAATAATTTGCAGCGGCAGGTGTTGTTCGACGAGCAAGATTTGGCCGAGAATCTGCCCAAAGCTGTGGCGGCCGAGCGCAAGCTGCGGGCCATCAACTCCGACATCGAGATTCGCGGCCTGGTCAGCGACGTCAACGCCGAAAATGTGGAGGCCCTCATTCAAGGAGCCACGGTTGTGCTGGACGGAGTCGACAATTTTGAGACCCGTTACATCCTGAATGATGCCTGCATCAAGCACAACCTGCCCTGGATTTACACCGGGGCCGTTGCCAGCTACGGTATGAGCCAGACCATCATCCCTGGCCAGACTGCCTGCCTGCGCTGCCACTTTGAGGAGCTGCCCCCTCCCGGCGCGAACCCCACCTGCGACACGGCCGGGGTGGTTGGTCCGTTGGTGGCGGCCATCGCCAGCGTCAGCGCTGCCGAAGCCATCAAGTTGATTGTCGGCCAGGGTGAGCTGAATCAAGGGATCATCCATTTTGACGTTTGGTACAATACCTTTGAGCAGTTCGAAAGCCGTGGCCCGCGCCCGGATTGCCCGGCCTGCCAGCAGCGTAATTTTGAATTTCTCAACCAAGAGAGGGGCGGCCAGGCGATCAGCTTGTGCGGCCGGAATGCCATCCAGATTCGCCCACCCGGTCTCAGGCAGTTACCCTTGAGCGAGCTGGCCAATCGCCTGGCCGAAGTCAGCCGGATTACGGCCCGCAATGAATATTTACTGCGCTTTAATGTGGATGACTACGAGATCACCCTCTTTGCCGACGCCCGGGCCATCATCAAAGGGACCGAAGATGAAAGCGTGGCCCGGAGCCTGTACGCCAAATACATCGGCGTTTGAAAGCTGTTTTGTGGTATGTGTTATCTTTAATCTTTTCGAATGGAGTTGCCAATATGGATTTAGGACTTGCCCATAAAATCGCCCTGGTGACGGCTTCGTCCAAAGGGCTTGGCCGGGCCAGCGCTATGGCTCTGGCCCAAGAGGGAGCGCGGGTGGCGATCTGCGCCCGCAATGAGGAGCAATTACAGGCTACTGCGGCTGACATCCGCGCTACAACCGGGGCCGAAGTGCTGGCCATTCCGGCCGATGTCAGCCAGGCCGCGGACATCGACCGGCTGGTCAAAGAGACCGTGGCCCATTTTGGCGGGCTACACATCCTGGTGACGAATGCCGGCGGCCCGCCGGCGGGCTACTTTCAAGAATTTGACGACGCCCAATGGCAGACCGCCTTCAACCTGACCTTGCTGAGCGCCGTCCGGTTGATCCGCGCCGCCATTCCGCCAATGCAGCAGCAACGCTGGGGCCGGATCATCAATATCACCAGCCTGTCGGTGAAGGAGCCGCTCGATGCCCTGCTACTGTCCAATTCGATTCGCCCGGCAATTCACGGGCTGGCCAAAACCCTGGCCAACCAGCTAAGCCAGTATGGCATCACTGTCAATAACGTGATGCCGGGCACCATCCACACCGACCGGATCGAGCAGTTGGCTCAGCATGCCGCCAACCAGTCCGGCCAGAGCATCGCCGACGCTCTGGCCGATATGGGTAAGGTGGTGCCGCTGGGTCGAATTGGCCGGCCTGAGGAGCTGGGGGCGCTGGTGGCCTTTCTGGCCTCCGAAAAAGCCAGCTACATCAACGGCGCCTCCATCCCGGTCGATGGCGGTCGCCTGAAAGGCACGTTTTAGGCAGCGTATCTAAAGTTGCAAATGGCAAATTAGAAGTAGTAAATGGTCAATTGTCACTCGTCACTCGTCAATCGTAAATAAAAAATGGGGGGATTGGCAAATGGGCTTTTTGAAGAAACTTTTTGGTCGTGAAGAACAGCAGGCGGAAGCGGCACCGCCGCCGGCCTATCAATCCGAGCCGCCACCGCTACGAGTTACCGAGATATCACCTCAGGAATTGAAAACCCAACTGGACAACGGCCATAATGTTCTTGTAGTTGATATGCGTTCACCTGGGGAGTATCAGGCCGGTCATATTCCGGGAGCCATTAACATGTTTGTTCAAACAATCCCGACCCGTCTGAGTGAACTACCTCAGGATCGATCGATTGTTTTTCAATGCTGGCACGGCCATACCAGTCTGGATGCCAGCGCCTTTCTCATCCAAAATGGCTGGCCGGCCTCGAATATCGCCAGTTTGAATGGCGGTATGGCCGGGTGGGTCCAGGCTCATGGGCCGGGGGCGCTGGTCAGGGATTGAGACGGAGCTGTTAAATCCCCGTAATCGGGGGGAGGGATGAATGAACTACGGCTTCCTGATCGATCACCGCAAATGTATTGGCTGTCACGCTTGCAGTACGGCCTGCAAGTCTGAGAATGAAGTGCCCCTGGGCGTGTACCGGACCTGGGTCAAGTATGTCGAAAAGGGACAATTCCCCAACACCCGCCGCCATTTTCAGGTGACCCGCTGTAATCACTGCGCCAATCCTCCCTGTGTGCGCATCTGCCCCGTTACCGCTATGTACCAGCGCCGCGATGGTATTGTGGAGTTCGACCCCAGCGTTTGCATCGGCTGTAAAGCCTGCATGCAAGCATGTCCCTACGATGCCATCTACATCGATCCCGACTCCCACAGCGCGGCCAAATGTCACTACTGTTCTCACCGGGTTGACCTGGGCCTTGAGCCGGCCTGTGTGGTGGTTTGCCCGGAGCAGGCCATCGTCGCCGGCGACCTGGATAATCCCGACAGCCGGATTAGCCAACTGGTTGCCCGGCGCGAGGTCAGTGTGCGCAAGCCGGAGCAGGGCACTTCACCCAAACTGTTCTACATCGATGCCGACGAGATTACCCTGACTCCCACGGCCGCGCCGGCCAACCAAACCTACATGTGGGCCGAGGTTGTGTCGGAGCAAAATATCTCGGCCGGCCGGAATGGCCACAACCACAACGGCCACCAGGCCGTACCGGCTAAAACTGCCAAATCCGGCGCGCCCATTCGGACTCCCTCGGCCCAGGGTTTGGGCTACCGCGGCCCCATCCACATCGGCGAGGGGCGCATGGCTGAGCACATGGTCCAGACCGGCTACAACGCCCAGCACAAGATTCCCTGGCACTGGCCGGTGCCGGCCTATCTGGTGACCAAGGGTATCGGCAGCGGCCTTTTTATGCTGCTGGCCATCTTTTTCGGCCTGGGGCTGGCCGAGTTCAACCCGGCCGTGGCCCTGCTCGGCGCGTTGGCCTCAATTCTTTTCATTGGCCTGACCACCCTGCTGCTGGTTTACGACCTGGAGAAACCGCTGATGTTTTACACTATTCTCACCCGCCCGCAACTGAAATCCTGGTTGGCGCGGGGAGCCTTTATCCTGATTGGATTTACTACCGTCGCCGGGCTGTGGTTTTTGAGCGAAGGGGTGGCCTGGTTGAATATGGTTCCGGCGTCGCTGGCCGAGGCAATCCGGCTGCCGCTGCTGGGGCTGGGCTTTGTCCTGGCCATCGGCTCGGCCGTGTACACCGCTTTCCTCTTTGGCCAGGCCGAGGGGCGAGACCTGTGGCAAAGCACGGTATTGCCGTTCCATCTGGTGGTGCAGGCCCTGATGGCCGGGGCGGGGGTATTGCTGGGGTTGGGGTTGATGGTGGAGCTATCGGCCGCGCTGGTTAGCGGGTTGATGTGGATCTTTGGCCTGGCGCTGGTGGTTGATCTCTTTGTTACCCTGTTGGGCGAATTTGGCATGCCGCACGCCTCGGAAGTGGCGGCCCGAGCGGCCCACGAGATCAGCGGCGGTAAATATCGCCGCCATTTCTGGTGGGGCGCGATTGGCCTGGGCCACGTCGTCCCGCTGGCGCTGCTGGTTTTGGCCGGGTTGGGTGCATCCGTCTCATTGGGATTGGCAGCGCTGGCCGCCCTGGCTACGATTATCGGCCTGTACCTGTTTGAATACGCCTTTGTGATGGCCCCGCAAGAGGTGCCCAACTCGTGAATTTGCCTATCGACCGGATGGGTTGCCAGCCTGACCCTACCCGGATACTTGACTTTACACAATCTAATGTGTAAAATTATGTGTAATGGGAGGTGCAAAAATGGCAACCAATTTGGCGATTGATGACAAATTACTGGCCGAAGCTCAGAAAATTGGCGGTCACCCCACCAAAAAAGCGACCGTGACCGAAGCATTAGAGGAATATATCCGCCGCCGCAAGCAACTCGAGATTCTAAAACTGTTTGGTCAAATCGAGTATGACCCTGACTACGACTACAAAGCCGGGCGCAGCCGATGAATGTGCTGGTCGACACCTCGGTTTGGTCTTTGGCCTTACGCCGTCCCAAGGGATTGGTTGAGCCGGAGAATCTCTACATCGCCGAGTTGCGCGAACTTATCAAGGAAATGCGGGTTCAAATCATTGGGCCAATCCGCCAGGAAATCCTGTCAGGGCTGGCAAACCGGACTCAATTTGAAAAATTAAGGGATTACTTGAGGTCGTTTCAGGATTTATCAATGGACTCCAGTGACTACGAACGCGCCGCTGAGTTCTTTAACTTGTGTCGAAGCCTGGGGGTGCAGGGTTCCCAGATCGATTTCCTGATTTGCGCCGTAGCAGTCAGATACAACACGCCGATATTGACCACGGATAAAGACTTCAGTTTGTATGCCCAATATCTTGACATTGAGCTTCATTCACCACGGAGCAGTCTTCAATGACATCAGGCTATCAGAATAAGGGAAAATAATGAAAGAACAATTAGCTCGATTCTTACAATCCGTTGCTAACCTGACCCAGAATCAACAGCCGCTGCCGGCCACCGCCGGCCACCGCGCCAACCCCAACTCATTTCCCCCCGCAAACATCCACCTCTCAACCATCCAACCAACCATCCAGCCACCCAACCAACCGTCTATCGCCCCCACCCGCGCCATCCCCGCCGGTCTCACCAACTACCCTCCCATCGACAAATGGGACGACTGGCTCGAGTACGATGCCAAAGCCTGGCCCAAAAAGGTACCGCGGCGCTACATGCTCATCCCCACCGTCTGCTTCAACTGCGAAAGCGCCTGTGGCCTGCTGGCCTACGTGGACAAAGAAACCCTGGAAGTCCAGAAATTCGAGGGTAACCCGCTTCACCCCGGCAGCCGGGGCCGCAACTGCGCCAAAGGCCCGGCCACCCTCAACCAGATGTACGACCCCGAGCGCATCCTCTACCCGCTCAAGCGAGCCGGCCAGCGGGGCGAGGGCAAGTGGCAGCGGGTCACCTGGGACGAGGTGCTCGACGACATCGCCGGGCGGATGCGCCGGGCTATTTTGGAGGGTCGCCACAACGAGATTATGTACCACGTCGGCCGGCCCGGTCACGACGGTTATATGGACCGGGTCATTCAGGGCTGGGGCGTTGACGGCCACAACAGCCACACCAACATCTGCTCGGCCTCGGCCCGGCTGGGCTATTACCTCTGGAGCGGCTTCGACCGGCCCTCGCCCGACTACGCCAACGCCAAGGTTATCCTGCTGGTCAGCAGCCACCTGGAAACCGGCCACTACTTCAACCCCCACGCCCAGCGGATTATGG
>CAYZHI010000113.1:0-9439 GCA_964477335.1 uncultured Caldilineaceae bacterium
TCCCACACCAGGTTGACCAGCTCCATTTGCTCTGCCTCGGGGATTTCGTTGGCCATAATCCCGGCGGCCCGTTTTTGCATAAAGGCAGAGTCGGCAATCTGTTTTTGCAGCACAGGCTTATAAGAGACGCGCACGGCCCGGTTGGTATCTTTATCAATCACGGTTACGGCCAGTTTGCCGAGGGGCTCCTTGCGCAGGTTGCCCTTGCCAAAGGTACAGCCGGTGGCATACTGCACCCCATCGCCGAAGCACATCCCGCCGTGTTCTTCGCCGGTTTCCACGATACCAAATAATTGCGTACCGCCGCTGCGCGGCGCATCGATCTGGCGCAGCGCCGCCAGCCCGGCCCGCACGCCGGCTACGCTGGCCCAGCATTTGTGGCCATGGAATTTCAAGGCGTCCAGTAGAATTTGTTTGTCGGTCATTTGAATTTTCTCCTATTTCAGAAATGGGTGGTCAGGATAAGGCAACAGTTGCTTCTTTAGCTTCATCCAGGCACACCACCGGCCCCTGGCCGCAGTTGCGGCACTCAAACTGGATGGTGGTGTGCTCGATGCCGGCCTGATGGGCAATGATTTCCTTCAGTTCGTCCATAATGGGATGGGTCTGGCTCAGCGCCTGGTCGGCCAGCACTACGTGGGCGCTGAGGGCCACGTAACCAGGGCTGACCGTCCAGACGTGCAAGTCATGCACCTCGGCCACGCCCGACACCTGCCGCATCGCTTGCCCCAACCCGGTCACGTCAACGCCTTCCGGCGCGCCTTCGTTAAGAATATGGATGGTCTGCTTCAACACCCGGCCCGCGCCGGACAAAATAACCAGTCCAATCAGCACGCTGACCAGCGGATCCACCCACAACCAGCCGGTGAACAGGATAACCGCTCCGGCGACAATCACCCCCACCGAAGAGAGGGTGTCGCCCAGCACGTGTAGAAAGGCGGCCCGGGTGTTCAGGTCCTCGTGGTCGTGGCCGCTGAGCACAAACACCACCACCAGGTTGACGATCAAACCGATCACCGCCACCACTAGCATCGGTCCGGCCAAAATCGGTTCAGGGTTTTGAAAGCGTGTCCAGGCTTCGCGGAAAATTTCAAAGGCGATCAACAGCAGGGTGGCCCCATTGATAAAAGCGGCGATCACCTTCATGCGGTGGAAACCGTAGGTATGGCGGTCGCTGGCCGGCAGGGCGGCCAACCGGATCGCGCCATAGCTGAGGCCCAGGGCGAACATATCCATAAAAACGTGGGCCGCGTCGGACAGCAGGGCCAGGCTGCCGGTCCACAATCCACCGACGATTTCAGCGACCAGGATGAGGCCGGTCAGGGCCAGGGCCAGCACAAATTTACTTTCAATTTTGCCCCCAGTTGGAGGTTCAAACCCGGTATGGGCATGATCGTGATTCATGTCGTTTCTCCTAAACCAACAGGGTGTAAATTTTGTACAGGGTCATAATCACAATCAACACCCCAAACATCTGCTTGAGCCGGCTGCCGGGTACGTACAGGCTGGTAATTCTGGCCCCGGTAAATGAGCCGATGGCGCCCACCACCAACAGGCTGCCGGTCAGCTCCCAGTTGATTTGCATCGTCCCCAAATGGGGAATTAACGCCGTAAAAGATGGCGGCATAATGGCAAAGGCGTTGATGCCGGCCGCCCGTTTAGGCTCAAAGTGCAACAAAATCAGGGTGGGCATCAACAGAAAGCCCGGCCCCACCCCCAAAAAACCGGCCAGAATGGAGATAGGCGTGGCCAGGATCAGAGCCAGCTTGAAATTCTCCGGCCGGTCGGCCTGGCCTCTGACCGGCTTGAACAGGTTGTAAGCCAGGTAGGTGACCGCGGCCAGGTAAATCGGCCAGATGTAGAGTTGATTGATGAACTGCACCAGGTAAGAGCCGATCGGCGCCGAGACGGCGGTTACTGTTCCCAGCGTGATGGCCTTGGGCCAATCCACGTGGCCGCTGCGGGCAAAGCCAATCGCTGAAAACAGGCCGGTCAGGCCGTTGAGGATCAGGGTCAACGGCTGGACCTGGTGGACCAGGTCGGGTAGAAAGAGGGAGAGGAAGGGGATGGCGGCAAAAGCCACCCCCAACCCCAGCATACCCGACACAAGCGATAGAATGAACAAGCCGATGATGATAATAAGATTTTGACTCACAAGGTTGCTCCATAAACAAGTTCTTATTACAGGTGAAGAATCGTTTCAAACTTTAACCAAAAAAGGTCCCGTAAAGCATCCCGGTCAAGGTCGCCATGACCACCACTAGGCTTACGTAGACAACTGTCTTTGTAGTGCCCAGCACGCTGCGGATGACCAGCATATTAGGCAGGCTGAGGGCCGGGCCGGCCAGCAGCAAGGCCAACGCCGGCCCCTTACCCATGCCGTTGCCGATCAAGCCTTGCAGGATGGGCACCTCGGTCAGGGTGGCAAAATACATGAACGCGCCCACAAACGAAGCCACAAAGTTGTACAACAGCGAGTTGCCGCCCACCGCCCAGATCACCCATTCCGACGGGATCAGCCCTTCGTGGCCGGGCCGGCCTAACAGCAGACCGGAAATCAGCACGCCAAAGAACAGCAGCGGCATAATCTGTTTGGCAAAACCCCAGCTCTGGCGCGACCAGTTCTGTAGTTCATCACTGCTACGTTCCCGGTTGATCAGCACGGCCAGGCCGATGACCCCGACCACAAATGGAATCAGCGGGGTCTGGGGCGCGATCAAGGCCGCCAACAGGACAAACAGGCCCACGGTGATGATTTCAGCCCAGCGCACGCCAAACCAAAGCCCCAGCACCAGGCCAAAACCAATCCCGGCCAGGCCGGTCACCAGCCAGCGAGCATCGTAGATGGCCGCCCATAACGTGCCGCTCTCTTGCGGTTTGCCCCAGTTGGCAAAGACCAGAATGGCGACCATAGCTGCAAAATAGAGGCCATTTTGCCACAGCGGCCGGGTCACTTGCGGCTCCGGCAGCATCGCCTGAACCTTGACCTTGGCCCGCTCTTCTTTAATAAAGAGCAGGTGCATTAAAACGCCGATGATGACGCTAAACGAGATGGCCCCGATGGCCCGGGCCAGGCCCATCTCCGCGCCCAGCACACTGGCGGTTAAGGTAATGGCCAGCACGTTGATGGCCGGGCCAGAGTAAAGAAAGGCGATGGCCGGCCCCAACCCGGCCCCCATCCGGTAGATACCGGCAAACAGGGGCAGCACCGTGCAAGAACAAACGGCCAGAATGACGCCGGAGGTCGACGCGACCCCATAGGCCAATACTTTGGGCGCGTTGGCCCCCATATATTTGATGACCGAGGCCTGGCTGACAAAGACGGCAATGGCCCCGGCAATGAAAAAGGCCGGCACCAGGCACAGCAGCACGTGCTGTTGGGCATACTCCTGAGCCAGGTATAACGACTCCATCACGGCGTTATCGAACCGCTGGTTGCCCAGGGGCAGATAAAAGAGCAGTAGAAAAACGGCCATAATCCCCAGGAACCATTGCCATTCCTGTTTGGATTGGACCAGGCGGCCCCGCAGGCTGGCCCACAGCGCGCCCAGAGAACGGCCGGCGGCGGTTCCATTGAGATAACCGGTGGAACTACTTTCTTGAACGAGTTTCATATCGTGTCTCCTTAAGATAAAGATATCGTTTTTGATGATCAACCCATTGAACTTAGGTTAGCAAACAGGTCAGGCAGCGGACCGTTCCCGTTGACCGGTTTGATGGGCCGGGCCAATCGAAACACCTCGTGGCAGACTAGCTTGCCGGCCTCATACTCCGGCTGCCCGGTAAAAGGCGGGTTCTGGCTGCGATGCTGCTGGGCCGCCCGCACCTTCTGCACCCGGAAAGGGCCAATGTCGATATAGGCCACCGGCCCGCCGACCGCCTCGGCCGGCGGGGGTACGCCGCAGCCCTGCTGCGTGGCCTCCGACGGAGCAATGTAGTAGAGCCGGCGCGGCCCCTGTCTTTCCCGGCGCAACCGGTCAAAGGCCAGGGTGGTCCAGCGGCTAACCGCCACGTGATCGGGGTGGCCGGAGATGCCGTCGGGCCCAAAGGTGACGACCACTTCAGGCGATGAGCGGCGCAGTTCTGGCAGCAAGCGAGCCACCGCAACCTCGTCGTCAACCTGGTCTAGCTGACCGTCGCTGAAA
This sequence comes from uncultured Caldilineaceae bacterium, assembly GCA_964477335.1. Taxonomy (GTDB): domain Bacteria; phylum Chloroflexota; class Anaerolineae; order 4572-78; family J111; genus CAYNLK01. The sequence goes on from CAYZHI010000113.1 coordinate 4,146, forward strand.
TCCAGAAACGCCAACCGGTGTACGCCCAATTCGGCGCAGGCCCGGCGCAGTTCGGCCTCGCGCTGTTGGCCCGTCTCTTGAGGCGTCTGGCCGGGAATACCGGCCTCGCCGCGGGTGGCCACGATCAAATCGACCTTGACTCCCTCGGCCGCGTATCTGGCCAGGGCGCCGCCGATGGGAAAGGATTCGTCGTCAGGATGAGCCAGCACGACCGCCAGCGTTCGATCTACCATTACTTACCTCCAACTTCTAGCTTAACATTTTTGACTCGGGTCACCCTTTAATCCTCGATGATCAGGGTCGCTGGCTCATCCGCTACTGGTTGAGCTTCGGGTTCGAAAAAAAGTAGGGACTGGGGGGAATGGATTGGCTTTAAAAGCTGGTTGAGCCACCGTTGCCAGCGCTTCATCCCTTGTCGATCAATCGTATAGAAAATCCAGCGGGCATCCACCTCATCACGCTGGTTGCGCACCAGGCCGGCCTGCTTCAGCACCCGGAGATGGTGCGACAGCAAGTTGGGCGGTAACCCTAATTGATTATTGAGTCGGCAGTTACACGACTCCTGCTGGACCAACACTGCCAGAATGCGCAGCCGGTTCGGCTCGGCCAGGGCCTTCAAAACGGCAGCCAGCCTATCGATCACTTGCTCATCGAAAGCCAGTTCCTCGGCCATAGGTTCAACTCCTTTTTACTTCACCATCCCTGGTCGCACCATTTCAACCTTTATTGAAATATACCGCCAAAAAAATCTGGCTGTTTCTCGCCATTAACTGACACGATATTTGAACAACACCTCGTTGGCCGGGCTGACCCTGCCGGAGTCTTGACGACCCCGGCAGGCGCCCACACTTAGGAGGGAAGATGAGCAACCCTATTACCAAATCATGATCCCAAAGTAACCGGTGATGAACTTGATAGCCACATACAGGAAGTAGAGACCAAAGATGAGTTTTAGGGTTGTGGGCTTGAACCGCTTAATGGTGGCTGCTCCAACCTGAGCCCCAACGATGGTGCCCAAGGCCAGCAGCAGCCCGGCGCCCACATCCACGAAACCTTGCGCCAGCTTGATGCCGCCGCCGACCACGGCCAGCGGAATCATTGTGGCCAGCGAGGTGCCCATGGTGATATAGACCGGCGCGCCGAACAGATAGATCAAGCCGGGCACCAGGGCATAGCCGCCGCCCAGACCGGCAATGCCGGTGGCAATGCCGATCAGGAAACCAAAGATGGCCCACCCCCAAACCGGCCCGGGAATAGTGTTACCTTCCCGCTGCGGCATTTTGCGCTGGGTGACGCCTTCCCAGATCATGCGAACCGCCGGCCACAGGAAGATCAGCCCCAAGATCAACCCAAGCAACTGCGTATGGGCTACCAGCAGGACAAACAGCCACGACCCCAGGATGACCCCCAGAATGCCGAAACCACCCAGCCACGAAACGGCTTTCTTGTCCAGGTTACCCCGCACCAGGTGGCCGTAACCGCCGGAAATGGCCGTAAAAATCACGGCAAACAGGGTCGTACCCACGGCGATGGCCGCCGGATAGCCCATCCAGAAATGGATAATCGGCAGCATCACGCTACAGCCGCCGGTGCCGATCAACCCGCCCAGCACCCCGGCGATGAACCCCACCAGGATCAGCGCGATCCCGGTAACGATGTCATCGACCTGAGTGCCGGTGGCGGCCTGGGCCGCCAGTCCAGATAGAAAGTACCACCCCGTAATGAGCACGATAACAAGTAAAAGTACCAGCGTTGGTGTTTGTGCTTTAATGAGTGAAGTCGATTTCACAGACATAGTTTTGGCTCCTCTTCACCTCATCCCTGGCTATTTTCCAAACCTGGACGAACCACTAACACCGAACAGGGGGCGTGAGAAACGAGGCGGTTGGAAACACTGCCCACCAAAAAAGCCTTTACCGGCGACAACCCCCGGTGCCCAACCACAATTAAGTCATAGCCTTCATCTCTGGCAACTTGAATAATCACATCAGCCGGGTCACCCTCCAGTAACAATAACTTTGGCTCCAGACCAGCCTCTTTGAGCAGCGACTTTGGCCGGTCGAATACCTCCCATGCCTCGATGTCCTCCGGCGACGCGCCAACCAGCCTCACCCCCACCGTACTGGTCACGGTAGGGATCACATTGATCAGCGTAACCGACTTGATCCCGTGCCCCATAGCCCATTTGGCCGCAGCCTTCACCGCCGCCAGACTATATTCGGACCCGTCTACGGCGACAAGTATACGTTTCATTTTTACACCTCCACGGCGTTCAAAAAATAATCATTCTACAAAATAAAATTAGCCTTACCAGTCATAGGATTTCCTATGGCTGGCCGGAGGCGGCCGCTTGAGGCCGGGGCCGCGTCCACCCTGGCACAGGCAGCGACTCAGTCTGCGTTTACAGCGTCGATCTTTTCTCATCGCACCCTCCAACTACGGGTGCAAAAAAGCTAACAGTTCATTCGGACAAAGGTGGCCGGCGCTTCAAAAGAACGCGCCGGCCAGCCGTTAAGACTCGAATTCAGACTATCAAGCCGGTGTGGCTAAGGCGGCTTGCAGCCAGCCGGTGATCTCCTTGACCTCCGGGATACGCCCGGCGCTGACCAATTTTTCGTTGACGACCAGCCCTGGCGTGTACAACAAGCCGTACTTCATAAATTCTTGAATGTCTGTAACCTTTAAAATGGTTGCTTCAAAATCCTCACCTTGACCATCGGCGACAGACTCCAGGGCCTCAGCGGCCTTCTGCGCCAACAAATGACAATTATAGCACCCAGGTCCAAGAACTTTGATCGTAAGCATAGAAAATTAACCTCCAGTTTGTTGATGAATGGTGATCCCTTTTTTTTCACAATCTTTGCATAAATCGGTGGGCCGATTGGTCCAATAGCTCAACCCGCAACCAGGGCAGGTCACCTGTCGCAATTTGCCCAGGGTGGGCCGGGGTTGGGGTCTCATTTCCGGCGGTAAATCCGCAAACGGGTCGCTGATGCAGCTACAACCCGGCATAACCGCTTTAACATTGGTTTTGGTCTGCTCCGGTTTCTTCTTTAAGTTGGCCATTCACTCACCTCCGGCCCATCAAGGGCACTGCACCACCCCCTGCGCCCACAGGCAGCCGCCGCAGGTGGGGAAGGGGTTGCCAAAGCAATCCTCGTTATTGTCAATCGACAGATCGCAGCCGCCGCAGAACGTGCAGGGCGAAAAGTCAAACTCGTGCACTTTCTGTCGAAAGGCCACATATTCCGGCAAGCGCCACAACTCGCTCAGGCTCTGCTCGGCGACATTGCCGATAACGTACCGGTGCACCGAGCGCAACCAATCGTGCAGAAAAGTGACGTGGTTGTGCAACAAGGGTAAACATGGGCTGACGCTGCCGTCCCAGCCAATGGAGATCGAGCCTTGCTCGATGAAGGGGCAGGTGTCATTGACCGCCCCCAGATTATTGCCGGCAAAGGTCACGTTCCACCCCTTGCCGACAGCATGGGCCAGCGTTTCGGTCAGAGCGCCGTTGGTGTTCATCTTGGGGACACTCACGTGCGGCACCATCGGCGAGGGCAGGTAGGTGATGTTATTAGTCACCTGGGCATACAAGATCTCCGGCCGCATCTCTTTGGTGTAGGGCAACACATTGCTGACCAGCATCCGGCTGGCCCCCAGTTGTTTGGCCAACTGCATGATCTCCGGCAAATCGCCGATGTTGCGCTGCATCGCCACAAAGACGATGCCGATCTCCGGGGTGGGATAATGGGCCGGGTAGCGAAGTTGCCGAAAACGTTTGACATTGGCCAGCACCTCCGGCAGCGACGCGCCTAGCCGCACATCGGCGTAACTCTCCGGTCTGGCCCCATCCAGCGAGACCCACAGCAGGTCGAGCTCAGCCTCGATCAAGCGGCGGGAGACCCGTTCGGTCAGGATGGTGCCGTTGGTGATGAGTTCCACCCTGGCCCCCAGAGCCTTGACCCGGGCTGCCATCTCGACCAGGTGGGGATGGGTCAACGGTTCGCCCAGCCCGCCAAAGAAGACCGTCGGGGGCGGCGACAACTGCTGCAGGTCCGCAATAATCCGGTCAAAGGTGGCCTCGCTCATCAGGCCCAGCGGCTCATCCCAGACGTTGCGGATACAGGTCCGGCAGGTCAGATTGCAGCGGCTGGACGGCTCCAAATAGACCTTGGCCAGTTGCTCGACCGGGCGGTGCAGCCGCAGGCCCTGACCGTTCGGTTCCACATACAGCCGGGCGCCGGGGGTTAGCCCGTAGTGGGTCGCGGCTTCCGGAGCCAGGACTAACCGGCCCTCATGATCTACTTCGCTCCAAAAACCTTTTTTAACCGACATTTAGCCTCACGGTAAAATTTCAATGGTAGGTTCAACCGTTATCTTCGACTTGACCGAATTGGCCACCAGACTGTATTTTTGGGCCGCGTCTAAAGCCCGGTCGATCTGTTTGCGCAGCCGGGCCATATCCTGGCCATTGGCTTTGACCACAATTTTGGGCCGAAAGACCAGGTCGGTGAAGATTTCGGTCCGGTCGAGTTCGATCAGCTTGGTCCCGTCGACCCGGCATTCATAGGATTCCAGGTCTAGCTTGAACCGCTCGGTGGCCCAGATGAACATCATCATCACGCAGGTGTTGGCCGCGGCCACAAAGGCGTCCTCCGGAGTGAGCACGCCGGCGTGGCCGTGGGCGTCAGGCGGCGCAGAGAACATATATTGCGGGCCGTTGCCCATCACCAGATGGCCCCAGTGATCCCCTTTCCAGGTAACGGTGGTGTGGTAAGTGGCTGTGCGGGACATCTAACGCTCCTTTTTCTGGCAGTAGTTTTCAAACTCGCGCAGCAGCGCCGTCCGGTAGCTGGGGAGTGCAGCTTCATCAATCGAGTTGTACAGCCGGGTCAGCTCCAAGAGTTCGGTCGCAATGCCGTTGGAACCGGGTCGTTTGCCCTGCTGGTAAAACTGGTCAAAGATAGCCGGCACGGCGATGAGGGTTTCCCGGCGGTCGCCCACCGTCATCGTCAGCACCGGGATGCCGGAGCCGCAGGAGCAGGAGGCTTCGACCGCCTCCGGCGCCTCAGCTTCCTCGGCCACAGCCTGGCCGGTGCGCCGGCTCCACTTGACGCCCAACAGGTTGTCAACCAGGGGGGCTACGGCTTCCGCCACCGTATCAACGGCCTGCCGGCCGGTTTCGGTCAGGCGGCGAGGCGTGCCCAGTTGAGTACCTTCCCCCACCAGGTCGGTGACGACCACGCTAGCGGCGGGTTTGCCGCTGTACTGCTCGGTGGCTCTGGCGGCGC
>CAYZHI010000114.1:0-9426 GCA_964477335.1 uncultured Caldilineaceae bacterium
AAATCGTGGCCTATCTAGCTTAAAGTATAACAAAGTAAGGTTTGAATTCGGTTTGAAACCTTAAAAATGAAGCAAATTACAGCGGCAGAAAAATATAGCCAGCCCGAAGTGATCGAATGCTGGCAGAATTTGAGTCGAGCGGGTCTACAAAAGGCAGAACAGGAATTGCTGAGGCGCTACCTGTCGCGGCCCAGCCGGGTGTTAGACGTTGGCTGCGGCGCAGGTCGAGCCGTACTGGCCCTAAACCAGGCCGGCCACCAGGTAACAGGCATCGATGTGAGCCTGCCGATGCTGGCTGCCGGGCGGCAGTTGTCAGCTTCAATACAGCTCAGTGGGGCCGATCTGCTGGCATTACCCGTGGTTGATAGCTCATTTGAAGCGGTGATTATGTTTTTTGGGGCTTTACAGCATATCCAAGGGCAGGCCAACCGGGGTCGCGCTCTGGCCGAGCTGGCCCGGGTTAGCCAATCAAAGGGACGGCTGCTGGTAGGTCTGGATAATCTGGCCCCAACCCTAAGCTGCTATGCTTTCTGGTTTAGCCAAAAGCTGCGGCCGGACAGTACGGCCAACCCTCCGCCGACCACAAGCTCCACCGCCGCCGACTCAATTTTGTGGAGCCGGCGCACACGGCAGCTCCACCCGGTGATCTGGCATCTGCGCGGTCTGGCCCGGACGCTGCGCTGGCGAACCTGGCCGGGGTTCATCGATCTAATCCGCCAGAGTGGCCTGGTCAGGCGTATGGAGCCGGGCGACAGTTACGTGGCTCAATTCAGCCTCCAGACCACTGCTGGCCGGATTTACTATCACCGTTATCGAGCCGATGAATTCATTGCTGAAGCTGCCGGCGCCGGCTGGCTTTTGTTAGGCTACCACAGCGGCACTGAGCTGAGTGAGGCCCGGCTCTATCCACCCGCAATTCGCAGCCAAGATAAACAACTCTTTTTTGCCTTTGAAAAAGGCGCTTGAAATTATGTATCTGATTGGCCTAGACTTCCCGGGCATCCTTGACGTGGTCGCCCAGCGCTTCTAACGTGTTAATCAACTGCTCCTTGCTGACATCGCGCACCTTCATCACCAGGCCATCTTCCAGCGGTTCGCTTTCAATTGGGAAAGAGCCAATACTGACAATCTCTCCCCCCAGCTCAAAAACGGCCTGAGATATCTTGGCCAGCACGCCCTTGCCCTTGGGCACTGCCAGGGTGAGGCGCAAACCAGACTCGCCGCCGCCGAACATCGCCACCAGGGCCTTAAAAATATCGGTCTCGGTGATGATCCCAACCACCTGCCCCTCCTCTACCACCGGCAAACCGCCAATCCGATGGACCACCATCAGATGGGCCGCAGCTTCCAGAACGGTGTCCGGCGTGGTCGTAACAATCTCGCGGCTCATTAACCGTTCGATCTTGATTTTAGACAGCATATAGTTCATTTCCCACACGCTCAACGAAGTGGCCGGTGAGGGCGAGGCATACAGCAAATCACGCTCGGCGACAATACCAACCAGTTTTCCTTTGGCATCGACTACCGGCAAACGCCGGAATTTGCGTTCCTGCATCAGCCTCAAAGCCTCCTGAAAAGGCATATCAGGGGGAACAGTTACTACGGGTGAACTCATAACATCGCCGACAAACATATCATAATCCTCCTGGTCTCATAAAGTTGAGTAAAGAAACTTCGCATCAATAAACAACCGAAGGGGGTTAGAGATTGGAGATTGGAGATTCCTCGCTAATAATCACGCCCCCAACCTCCTAATCTCCTAATCTCCTAATCTCCTAATTTTCTAATCTCTACTGAACCAACTTTGGCTGTAACACCCAATTCGCTCGACCAGATAATGGGGGTAAAATAGAAGTGCCAGCCAGCGATGGTTCAATTTATATTTTACCACAAGTTGGCCAAGCGGCGGTAGCAGGGCAAAGCGGATGATACCCAATTGTTCCGGCAATGAACTGGCAGCCAAAAAAGTCAACCGGTAATCCTGACCTCTGGCTCTACGCCGGTAATCGGTAGTCAGCACGTCGCTGATACCTGGCTCAGCCAGCCATTGTCGAAACGGTTCAGGCGTGATGCCGGCAAAACGCTGCCAGATATGGGGCGGCGGTAGTGGGGCGGCAAAAATCCGGTGGGCCAAAAAGAGCGAAGCATAAACAAAACGGCCGATCCGGGCCTGCAAAGCCTGGGCCCAAATCAGTTCCCAATCGACCAGGGAGGCCTGCTGCATCAAACGGGCCAGGTCCAGCAGTTGGTTCAGCCGGGCTGCCCGCTCGATCAGGTGGCCGGCAAAGTGCATGGCCAGATGCAGCAGCAAATCTTCATCAGCCAGCAGCCGCATCGACTCGCCGGCAACAGTACCATCTTGGGCGCGGCGCCATACCTGGGGTAGCTGGCTAACCTGCAAACCCCGCCAGCCCTGCTCCCAGAGCTGAGTATGCAGCTCGACGGGGCGCGGGTAGTTGGGATCAAACAAATAGCCATTCCAGGGGTAATCTGGATTACGCCACAGCGGGGGCAGGTGTTTTTCGATCCATTCATCCTTGGACGGCAAGGGTTTGAATCCGGCTGCTTGCAAGGCCAGATGGCCCGCCTGGGCCGAATCAGGTGGCACCAGAAAATCGTGATCGTACAGCACCCGATGGGCCGGCTGCAGATAGAGGCGCTCTACCAGCGGCCAGCCTTTGAGGATCAGATGAGGCACCCCGGCTGCGGTCAAGAGGTGGTGGATTTCCAGCAGTTCCCGGCAAATTTGCTCATTGCGAGCGGCATTGTCGGTATAAGCCCGGGCTAGCCGGGCCGTGATGTCGGCAGGCACAAATTGGAGGGCGCCGGCCTGTCGCCATATGTCGTACAGCACCGGAGTCAGACTGTGGCCGTCGGCGTGATCAACCAACGCCGGCCAATCGATCTCGCCAGCCGCGGCCAGGCGCGCCACCACCTCCGTCGAGGTAACCGACAGGCCAAGCGTTGAAACAATAAGCTGGGCAACATTGAGCAGCTTGTTATTCATCAAAATCAAAAACTCGGCTGATTTGGCTTGCTGTGGTGATTTGATTATAGTGAGATGACCCTGAAGAGACAAATCATGTTTAACATTACTCGGTTGACAGCGCCAAGCCTGACTCGCCTGGGGCCAGCGGTGGTGTTACTGGTTGCCTCCGGTTTTGCAGCGATGTATCTGCTCACTGCCTGGCTCCGGCTCATTTACCCTTATGACCTTGATTTTGTTGAGAACGGTATCCTGATGGCCTCGCTGCGACTGAGCCAGCACCGGCCAATTTTCATTCCTCCCCAAGCCGACTTTACGCCTCACGTTTATATGCCGTTGTATAGCTGGCTGGGCGGGCTGCTCTTCAAGCTGACCGGTCCGGGCTATGGGCCGCTGCGCGGCCTATCGCTGCTGTCGACTCTGGCAACGAGCGGTATGATTTTCTGGATTGCCCGGCGGGAAAGCGGCCAAAGCTGGCTGGGGCTGGCCTGCGCCGGTCTGTTCCTGGGCGGTTACCGTATCAACGGCTTTTGGTATGAGTTGGCCCGGGTCGATAGCCTGTTTGTGACCCTATCATTAGCCGGGTTGATGCTGGGTGGGTATGGCTATCACAGCAACGTGGGGCTGGTTAGCGCGGCGATTGTCCTGGCTCTGGCCTTTCTGACCAAGCAGACCGCCATCTTGGTGGGGCTAGGTCTGGGCATCTATCTATTGCTTATTACCCGTCGACGAGCCTGGCGCTATTGGTTACCGTATGGGCTGTTGACCGTGACTCCGGTCATCCTCTTGAACCGGCTGACTGGCGGCTGGTTCCTGTATTACACCTACCACATCGCCTCGATCAACCCGGTAGAATTTGGCCGGGTCATCAACTTTGTGGGCTTTGAGTTACTGGGGGCTATGGCCGGGCTGAGTTTGATGGCCATTGTGGCCGCCCTGCTCACCTGCCAGCAAGCCGGCCTGACCGGTCTGTGGCGACAAAGCTGGTTCATCTGGGTGGGCCTGGCAGTGGTGATCAGCGGGTTAGGCCGGGCATCGGTTGGCGGGAATCTCAACAACCGGATGATGGCCTACAGCCTGCTCTGCCTGGCGCCAGTTCTATTGATGAATAGTCTAGCTGGCTATACGAAAGTCGATTTAGAACAGCGTGTCACCCTAATTTCACTACTGATCTTGAGCCAATTCGCGTTGGGGGTGTACAATCCACTCCGCTACATCCCCACCCCGGCGATGTCTGCCAGCGGCGACCACCTGATCGAACGGATTGCGGCAGAAAACGGCGAGGTACTGGTCCTGATGCATCCCTACTATGCCTGGCTGGCCGGTAAAGAGCCGTCGGCCCAGATTGCGGCGCTGTGGCATGCCCGCGCCCGGGGGACGCTCCCTCTCCCGGCAGATTTTTCGGCGCGGCTTGAAAGCCACTATTACACAGCCATCATCTCTGATAACAGCCTGTTTGAAACCGAGCCGGAGTTGCAGCAATTGCTGGATAGTTACTACGTCCCCGCCAAAGTTTTAGGCCCGGCCGAAGCCCCTCCAACCCTTACCGGCATGGCGGTACGACCGGAGGTTGTCTACAGGCCGCGTTAAGGTGGATGTCTCAACTCGTCTCATTGCATTTGGGCGAGAGCCTGGCTAATTCCGGCCACCTCAGTACCAAGCGCCAAACGATACAAGCCGGCCCGCTGCACCAACGCTTCCAACGTGGCCTGGTTATGGACCAGGCGCGGGGCTTCGTCCCAATAGACCGTATTGGCCAGCAAACGCGGCCAGATTTGTTCTGCCGACAAGGGTTCAAGGCGCGTCTGCGCTCCGCCGCTTCGCTCAACGAAACAGAGGTGGATAGCTACGGGGGTAATCAGTGTCTCGACGAGTCGCTCCGGATGGGCAGCCCGTAGATTAACCACGGTCTTACCCTGCTCCCGCCCCTGGACGGCTTCGCCGGTGTAGTCAGGGAACAACCCAAGCACGTCAGCCCGCAACTTGACCTCACCAATCGGGTAGCCACCGACGATGAAATTGCCGTCCCATTGCTGGAATAAGGCCATCCCATCGGCTAGAAAGTGGTAGCCCAGTCGCAACAAATGGAGGGCGGTGGTCGATTTGCCGGTGTTGTGGGGAGCGATCATCACGAACAACCGCTGTCGCGGCAGGTCGAGCACACAGGAGGCGTGGAGCATGGCCCACTCGGTCAGGAGGAAGTTGAGCAGGTAATGGTCGATGAAATAGCGACTGACCAGCCGAGGCTCAGTCGCCAACGCCGGCGACAGAACGACAACGGCTTCTCTGGTCTCCAGGTTGGCAAAGCCGTGACCCCACTCCCCGGCCGAAACGGTAATCCACTTGCCGACACCGGAGTAGACCAAGCGCTCCGGCAGGTCAGCGGGTACCAACCCGGTGGCGTTGGGCCTAACCACGAGCTGGAGCCGGATGGCTGGCCCGTTTGATCGCGCCGCCTGGCTAAAGCGTCCGGCTGACAGGCGAGCCGCGGCGAGCGCCTCCGGCCGGTTAGCCGTAATGGTGACCGGAATACCAAAAGATTCGAATTCAAACAGTTCGGTTTGGGCGTTACGTTGGCGGGACCAGAAGTCGGGGAGTAAGTTTTGAGTTTTTAGTTTTGAGTTCTTAGTTGAGTTCTTAGTTGAGTTCTTAGTTTTGAATTTTGGGTTTTGAGGTGTTTCTTTGGATTGAGGCATGGTCACGATTTTTGGCCCGTTGTTTTGACAATGGCAGTCAGGATACGAATGAGTTCATCGCTATGTTCGAGTTCTGGAGAAACATCGATATCGACCAGGTCTGAGGCTTGCAGCAGGCACAACCAGTAGTTCGTCTCACGGGCTTCTTTAGAAGCAATCGACATTTTGGACAGAAAGTCTTTACGGCTTTGACCTGCCAGGGCTTCTTCTACATTTGCTCCGATGCTGGTACCACTCCGCAACAATTGCTTTGAGATTACGTACTCCCGTTTTTCCTGCAATTTCTGGTACAGCTTGATGATCTCCAAAGCAAACTCAAAACTCTTCTTCTGAACAATACTATCAGCCATACAGGTTCCCTAACTTAAAACTCAACCCTAAAAACTTAAAACTCAAATTGGGCCAGCAGTGGCAAATGATCAGATGCAACCTTCACCGCCTCGATCTCATCAACCACCCGGCAGGTGCATAAGGCGGAAGCTAAACCAGACGGCGCGAGAATGTAATCGTAGCGGGTGGTCAGGTTGCCGGGCATCCAGGTAAAGCCATCGTCATCGGGATGCAAATGGCGAAAACAATCGACGTAACCGGCTTTGAGCAGGCGAGGCAGGGCCAGCCGGAAAATAAAGCCCAGTTGCCAGGCCATCACCCGGCGCATTTGGGGTGGGTTGCGACGCTGAAGCACCCGGTCGCCCGGGGCGATGGCATTCAAATCGCCCACAATCAGGTGGGAACCGGGCCGGCGCGCCCGGATAACCGCCAGCAATTTGCCCAGCGCCTGCCAGCGGCGGATTTCAAAGGGCAGGAGCAAGTAGGGCAACAGGTGGACGTTGTAAACAGTCAGCGGGCCGGCCGGCAGCTTGAGTCTGGTTTCGAGCACGGCCTGAGTCAACGGTGGTTTGCGGTAAATCTGCCAATCGAGAATGGGAAAACGGGACAGCGTGGCAATATGCCGGTCGCCGCTGCCTTCGGCCCAGATGTGGGTCATGTTCAGCCGCCGGGCTAAGTTAGTGACTATATCAGGATCATCAGCCTCGGTCAGGGTGACGATATCGGCCTGAGCGTAAGCCAGCACGGCGTGGATCGCCTCCAGCCGGTCAGCGCCGCCCAGGTAAAGGTTGTAGGTGAGGAGGCGAAACATTTATCCCGCCGGAAGATGGCTCTCAATTTTGCTTTTGTGGGTATTGGCGTTGTACTGCACCAATTTATGGCCGTAGCGAGCGCGCAGTCGCCGCAAGGGGCCAACCTGCTCCACCAACCGCGCCCCGGCTTGCTTCAGTTGACCCTCCCAATAAAAGCCGAAACGTTGGTTGAGCCAACGCCAGCGCAAGAGGGCATAGTACGGCCGCAACAGCCAGTGGCCCCGGCTGCGGCCAACGTAGAGGATATCGCTGATGTCGCACATCGCTTTGGCTTCGGCTTCGCTGATCCAGGGGGTGTTGCCCCGGTTCAGGTCGAACTCGGCCCAACCCTCCTGACTGGCAGGGGGAATGTAACCGCGAGCCAGGGCGTCGGGCCACAGCGGCGTGCCGGGATAAGGCATGTAGATGGCAATGGAGCAACGGGCGTTCGGGTTGAGCCGGCACAAGCGGTCGATTAGCTCAATGGTGACCTGCCGCTCCGCTTCACCCTCTTCCGGCAGGCCAAAAATGAAGCTCAAATTGGCCTCGATATGAGGGGCGTACTCGGCCAGGTTGCCCACCCCCCACTCGATCATCTCGGCTTGCTGGTCTTTGTTGATCGAGTCGAGCACCTTCTGGCTGCCGCTTTCGGCCCCAATGTTGACCCACTGGCAACCGGTCTGGCTCATCCACTGCACAAACTCCGGTTTGAGCAGTTGCACCCGCACCTGGCCGCTCCAGGGCATATCGACTTTTTCGACCAGCCGCTTCATCGGACGGGGCCGGCCAAAAAGGTAGTCATCGGCGTAATCGACGGCATTGATGCGGTGGGCTTGCTTGAGCCAGTCGATCTGGCTGAGGATGAAGTCGTCGCTGTGCTGCCGCCAGCTCCGCTTCATGACCACCTCGTTGTAACAAAAGCCACAGCGAAAGGGACAACCGCGGCTGATGTATACCGGCATCGCCCGCTCATACGGCCCGGATTGCAGCAGATAGGCTTCCAAGTCCGGCAATAGTTCCCAACGGGGATAGAAATCATCCAGATTTTGAATAAAAGGCCGCTCCGGATTGATCACTACCCGACCAGCCCCATCTTTCCAGGCCAGGCCAAAGACCCTGCCCCAATCCCGGCCGTTTTGGAGTTGATAGGTAAATTCCTGGGCGGTCACCTCGCCCTCATTGACCACTACAAAATCGACCCAGGCTTCGCCCAACACCTCGGCCGGCATAATGGTGGCGTGAACGCCTCCCCAAACGGTGGGGATGCCGAGGGCATGCACCTGCCGGGTCGCCTCGATGGTGGGCCGGAGCTGCGGGCCAGTGATGGCGCTGAAGCCGACCCAGAGCGGTCTGGCCCGTTCGACCCGGCGCACAAATTCGTCAAGACCGGCCGCAGTCTCGTGCCACAACTCGACGCGATAGCCCTGCTGCAACAAGGCATCGGCCACGTACATAATGCCAAAGGGCGGGTATATGTCCCGCTCGTTGCGGAAATTGACTAAGAAAATATCGGTCATAACGACAATCCCCCCGAATTCAATTATCAATTAACAATTATCAATGAGCAAAGATTAACCCTTACAAAATATTTGGCTCATTACCCATTGGCTCATTGTTCATTGCTCATTGTTCATTGCTCATTGTTCATTGTTCATTGCTCATTGATGACGACTCTAAAACCCGTACCCTGCGCCCGATAGTCTACACTGGGAATGGTAATGCTACAAGCACTGCGGCAGTTGCCGGCGACGTGGTGGGGGCTGTAGCCCCAAGACCCACCTTTGACCACATGAAAATCGGGTACAGCTTCGTTGTATCGGCTGAGCGTCCACTCCCAGACATTGCCGGCCAGATCATAACAGCCATACGGCGACACATTCTGGAGAATCGCCCCAACCGGGAGCGGCGCCCCCAGCCGCCAATACCAACCGCTACGGGCCAACTCCGGCCGGGGCCGGACAAACAGGTTGTAAAAATAGTAGTCCAGCCCCAAGCTATGAGTTGCGGGCAGATGAGCTAACTCCGGTCGGGGCAGCTCCTCCCCCCAGGGGTAAGTCCGGCCGGCGGAGCCGCGGGCTGCTTTCTCCCACTGGAACTCGGTCGGCAGGGTGCAGGGCAATCCCAGGTCGGCAGAGAACCAGTCGCAGTAGGCCAGGGCATCGGCCAGGCTAACATCGACGATGGGATAATTGGCCATTTCCGCCGGATAGTCAGCCACAATGGCGAATTTGCGCAGCCAACCCCGCCAGCCAGGTCGAATTGCCCACCAGTTGCCTGGCCAGGGATAGCCGGTGGAATCCAGAAAAGTTTTCCACTCGACGTAAGTTACCGGGTAGCGGCCGATCCAAAATGCGGCCAGACTCAGCTCTTGGCGCGGTCGCGGCGGCGGAGCCAACTCCAGGCGTTCGTATGTTACTTCCGGTCCGTAAATGAAAGGGCCGGCCGGCACGTGGACAAAGTAGTTCTTAAGGTTAAGTTTTGAGTTTTGAGTGATGGGTACTAACTCACCCACGGCGTCAATTTCTGGCACAGTGTGGTTACCAGACAAAAGTTGCAATTAGCGCCAGCAGCGCCAGCCCACCAGCACTGCTAATCCCTAACATCGACCAGGGTAGCCGGAAAT
>CAYZHI010000115.1:0-9380 GCA_964477335.1 uncultured Caldilineaceae bacterium
CCAACTGCGCGCCGAGCACGAAGGACAGGAAATTACCTTGGCCGGCTGGGTTCACCGCCGCCGCGATCACGGCGGCTTGATTTTTATCGACTTGCGGGATCGCTACGGCCTGACCCAGATCGTCTTCGACCCGAGCAGCAGCGCGGCCATACACGACGCCGCCCACGCCTTACGCAACGAGTATGTCATCCAGGTGACGGGCCGGGTTCGTCGCCGGCCAGCCGGACAGGCGAATACCAGGCTGGCCACGGGTGAGATCGAGGTCGATGGGCTGTCGCTGCGGATTCTCAACCAGGCCAAAACTCCACCCTTCGACATCAACAAGGATACGGCCGTTGACGAGGCGCTGCGCTTGCGATATCGCTATCTGGACCTGCGCCGGGAACGGTTGCAGCGCAACATTATGCTCCGCCATCAAGTAGTCCGGCACATCCGCAACTTCCTGAGCGACGAAAATTTTGTCGAGATCGAAACGCCCATCCTGTTCAAAACCACGCCCGAAGGGGCCAGGGATTATCTGGTGCCCAGCCGCGTCCATCCAGGTAAATTTTACGCTTTACCGCAAAGTCCGCAACAACTGAAACAGTTGATTATGGTGGCCGGTTATGATCGGTATTTCCAGATTGCCCGTTGTTTCCGGGATGAGGATCAGCGCGGCGACCGCCAGCCGGAATTTACCCAATTGGATATGGAAATGAGCTTTGTCGATCGAGACGACATTATGGATGTGGTCGAACGGTTGATGATCAGCGTGGTGGAGAATTGCACCGACCTGCCGATTATGGCCAAACCGTTCCCGCGGCTGAGTTACCAGGAGGCGATGGACCGCTTTGGCCGCGATAATCCCGATATCCGCTTTGGGTTAGAATTGGCCGACCTCAGCCAGGTAGTGGCCACAAGTGAGTTCAAGCTCTTTGCCGAAACGGTGGCTGGGGGAGGATTTGTCAAAGGCATCAATGCCAAAGGATTTGGCCAATACAGCCGCAAGCAAATCGATGAGCTGGGTGAGTTTGTGAAAGATTTTGGGGCCAAGGGCGTGGCCTGGCTGGTGGTTGACCAGGGTGAGGCCAGGCCGGTCGCCGGGCGCTCCTCCTTTGCCAAATTCCTGTCGTTGGCAGAAGTGAGCGCCGTCATCGAGCGACTCGAGGGCGAAGCCGGCGACCTGCTGCTGCTGATCGCCGATAAGCCGGCCATCGCCAACGAGTCGCTGGGACGGCTGCGGGTGGAATTGGGGCGGCGGCTGGGTCTGATCGATGACCGGCTGCTGGCCTTCTGCTGGGTGATCGATTTTCCCTTCCTGGTCTGGAACGAGGAAGAGAATCGCTGGGACCCCAGCCATCACCTCTTCACCGCGCCGATGGATGAAGACATCCCGCTGCTGGACGCTGCGCCCAGCCAGGCCCGCGGCAAACAATACGATCTGGTCCTCAACGGCAACGAAGTGGCCGGCGGCAGCATCAGGATTCACGACCGCCAGCTACAGGAGAAGGTCTTTGGGCTGATCGGCCTGGAGATGGAGGAGGCCCGGGGCCGCTTTGGCCATATGTTGGAGGCTTTTGAGTACGGCACGCCCCCCCACGGCGGCATCGCCCCCGGCATCGACCGGTTGGTGATGCTGCTGGCCGGCGAGCCGAACATTCGTGAAGTCATCGCCTTCCCCAAGAGCCAGGCAGCGATGGACCTGATGGCCGGCGCGCCGACTGAAGTATCTGAACAGCAGTTGAAGGAACTGCACATCAAGCTGCGGTAGACCGGGGCAAGGAGCACGCGGCAAGTACAGGTGGCACGCGAAGCAGCCAGAAGTTTGTAAGTTGGATGGATGGATGGATGGATGGTTAATTGATGATGGGGGTAAGACCGCTGGGACGCTAAAAATCCCGGCGGTTTTTGTTTATTCTTGCACCACCTGCTCGACGGACTCCTCGGCCACCCAGCCTTGCAGATTGTCGGAGAGGGTGATGCGTTGCCAGCCGGGGCGAGACTCCACCAAACGAACCTCGGCCCCACTGTGCAGCTCAAATTCCACGAGGTACTGGTCGGCGCCGCCGGGGCCGCTGGTCACATTGACCTGGGGAACAACTACCACGGCCGGGGGATAACGCTGTTCACTGTAGTAGCGATTGGCGATGGAAAAGAGTCCCGCCGCCAGCAAGATACCCACCACCGCCATTGCCGCCAGCAACCACCAGCGCCGGCGCGGCAGCAGGATAATGAGTAACGCCAAACCACACAGGATCAGCCACAGAAACAGGGCCACAAAGGCCGCCTCACGCAAGGTTAGCCACTCTTCGGCCAACTGGACCAAATTGGTCAGAGTGCCCTCAGGCGCCGACTCAAGCTGGTCAAGCGTTTGGGCCCGGGCAATGGTCAAATTGGTCAAAATATCGGGGTCGCGCGGGTCCAGGCGGTAGGCCCGGCGATAGTTGAGAATAGCCCGGCCCAGGTCGCCGTGCTTGAAATAGGCATTGCCCAGGTTGTAGTAGACGTCGGCGTTGCGCAGGCCGTAGCTTATCAGCGCCTCGTAGCCGGCGGCGGCCCCCAGATAATCTCCCGCCTCATAGGCTCGATTGGCCGTCAGCATCACCTGAATGGGGCTGATGGGTTCTTGAGCCAGGGCCGGAGGCGAGGCGACGAACAGGGTTATTAACAGGAATAGGTACAGGCCGGACACTGCGTACTGCGTGTTGCGTGAAACGTGAAACGTGAGGGATACGCAATACGCAATGCGAAATGGTGAAAAAAGAAGGGGCAGGAGCCGAAGAGCCTTACTTTTTAGAGTCACGCCAACCTCCCAAAGGCTTTTTCCAGATCGTCGATCAAACGGCGGCTCTCGGCGACCAGGGCTTGGGCGGCCGCCTTTTCGACCGGGGCAAAGCGGCCCACATCCGTTTGGACTAGCACACTCTGAATCCGCTCGATGAGCGTTGGGTCGAGCCGGGCTTCGTTGAGCAGGTTGGTCAAACTGGCCGCGGTCAAACCCACGGTGGGACGGTTGAGCTTGTCGGAAAGATAGCCCAGCAAGGCCCGCTGGATGAGCGCATAACTATCGCTGCCGGCCTGATCCGCCTGGGCCAATACCTGGCGGGCGGCGCGGCGGGCCATTTGCCGGCGAGCAAAGACGACATCTTCGGCCAGGCGCCGCCGCTGCCGCTGCCACACCCACACGCCAGCCACCACTGGCAGCGGCGCCAGCCAACAAGCCCAATAGAGCGGATCGGTCAGCATCGAGACCTCAGTGCTGCGCAGGGTAGTCGGTACAGCCTTGATGTGGCGAATGTCGCCGCTAATGATGGTGACCGGCTCCTTATCAGCCCCCACAATGGTGATGGCCGAACCTTCGGTCTCATTAGGCCGGACGGTAACCGGGATAGGCTCACTGTTAACCGTACGGTACTCCCCGGCCTGCGGATCAAAATAACTAAAGCTAATCGCCGGGATGATGTAGTCGCCGGGCTGACCCGGCACAATCAGGCGTTCAAAACGACGCACCCCGCCAACCTGATCATTTTCAATGTTGATTCTGGTCGAACTCTGGCTTTCAAACAGCCGCCAATTGGGCAGGTCGGGCAAAGCCGGCTCGGACAAAATCTCAATATTGCCGGCGCCCTCGATATCGATCACCAGGGTGAGCGGTTCATTCACCTGGCCGGTCGTTTCACTGAGCGAAGTCGAAATCTGAAATTGGCCAACGGCCCCATTGAAGTCGGCGGGTTTGCCCTCCGGGAGCGGCTGCACCTCAACCGAAATCGGTTCAGTTTCCAGGATCGTGTCCGGCTCGAACAGACCGCCGGGAATAACCAGCTTGGCTGGATCGATGGTCGTCTGGCCGATGCTGGCCGGGAAAAGGGCGGTCCGAATCTCGGACACGACGTATTCACGCCCGTCGATGGTGGTACTATAGTGGGGCTGAGACAAAATATTCTGACCCCAAAAATTGGTAAAGGCCGGACGTTGATAATCGGGCTGGCGCAGCAACTGGGCGGCCAGATAAAACCGGAACGTGTAGATGATCTGTTCACCCAGATAGGGCCGGTCATTGTTGACTTCCGCCTCGACAAAGATTTGGCCGCCCAGGCTATCGGGGACAGGCAACTCCTCACCGGGCGGCGGCATTGGGGCCAGGCCGGCCAGAACCTCGATTTCAAACGGCTGGGTTTGGTACAGTTGGCCGTCCAGTTCAATCGAAAGAGGCGGAATGACCAGATTCCCCTCCCGTAAGGGTTGCAGCCGAAATACAAAAATGCCTTGCGACATCAACCGGCCGTTGATGATGCTAATCTGGGTGGAGGTGCTGCTGCCGACAATCTGAAAGTCGGTTAAACCGGCCCAATCCGGCGTGGGAATCGTCAGTAAATCGCCGGAGACCGTCACCGTTAGAACCACCTGCTCATTTGCGGCGATGGACGTCCGGTCGACTGCAGCGGTGATGGGCGACTGCGCGGCCGCCGGGGCAGCCTGGCTAACCACCACGATTGTTAACAGCATGAGGGCGATGAGCGTGGAGCGGAAAGCGGAGAGCGTGAGGTACAAAACGTAGAACGCAGAGCGTAAAACGTAAAACGGGAAACGGGAGATATGAATTGTGCGGCATAAACTGCTAATCATCAGGCTTCGGCGGTGGTGATCAGGAAACCGCGCCATAACCTCCTGTGGTCATTCCGATGAACACGGTCTACCAATCCTGAGTTGGCGGAGGACTTTGGGCCTGGAAACGCTCACCCAAACGCTCTTGCAGAGTCTGGCTGTTCTGCCCCAGAGCGTCGAGGAGCTGTTTAGCTTCATCCGGCGTGAGTTCGCTGCGACCCGAGGAGGGTTGCTGGTTCTGCTGCTCATTTTGCCCACCGGAACCCTGTGATTCATCCGGCTGCTGTTGGCCCTGTCCCTGATTATTTTGACCCTGCTGGCCTTGCTGGGGTTGGTCGCCCTGCTGGCCGCTCTGGTCGGGCTGCTGCTGGTCGCCTTCGCTGCCGCCGCCCTGCTGCTGTTGTTGCTGTTGCTGCTCTTGCTGCTGCTGGCGCAGGGCCAACTCCAGGTTGTGCTTGGCATCCCAATCGTCGGGCTTGAGCCGGAGGGACTGTTTGAATGCCTCAATCGCTTCAGGCCAGTTTTGCTGTTGGAAGAAGGTATTGCCCAAATTGAAATTGGCTTGCGGCGCAGTATTGTCATTAGCCCGCTTAACCGCCTGCTGTAACTGCAACTCGGCCCGATCTAATTCACCCTGGCGATACAGGGTGTTGCCGCTGTTGTAATAAGGTTCGGCCAGCTCCGGGTCCTCGAGCCTGGCCGCAGTGTAGTTTTCGAGGGCGGCCCCATACTCGCCTGCCTCAAAATCATCATTGCCGCGATTGTTGTAACGGGCCGCCGAGTCGCCGCAGGCAGTTACACCAAGTAGTAGCGCCGCCATTACCAGCCACTGCATATTTTTCACGCCAGCTCCTCCTGAGGCAAACCGGTCACCTGCTTGGTTTTGGCCGACCGGGCGGATAGTCGCTCCGGGATTAACTCGGCTACAACCAGGGCCAGGATCGCCAGGCCCAAAAACCATTGAAATCTCTCCACCCGGCGAGTCTCAAAGCGACTCTCCAGCTCACTGGTCTGGAGTTCACCGATAGCGTCGGCCAAAAAGCCGATTTCCCGGCCATCGGGTACAGCCCGGTAGTAGCGCCCGCCGGTAGTAACCGCAATCTCTTGCAGGGCCGCTTCGTCTAGCCGGGAGAGCACAACCTCGCCGTTCCGGTCTCTCTTGTAGTCCAGCAAATTACCGTCAAAATCATATTGTGGAATCGGCTCACCGTCGGGTGAACCAAAGCCGATGGTGTAAATGATGATCCCCCGGTCTGCCGCCTCCTGGGCGGCTGCGCTGTAATCGCCTTCGTGATTTTCGCCATCAGTGAGCAAAATGATGACCTTTTGGGTGGCCCGCTCCTCATCAAAGCCGGTTAAGGCAATCTCAATCGCCTCGGCAATGGCTGTGCCAGGCCGGGAGATAATGCCAGGCTGAGCCGAGTCCAGAAAAGTGCGAGCGGTGGCAAAATCTGAGGTCAGCGGAAATTGGACAAAAGCCGCGCCGGAAAAGAGAACCAGGCCGATGGCATTGCCCTCCAGTTGGTCCATCAACTCAGAAATTTCCAGTTTGGCCCGGGCCAGCCGGTTGGGTTTCAAATCTTCGGCCAGCATACTCTCCGACACATCCAACGCGACCATAATTTCGACGCCGCGGCGCTCCACATACTCCACCTGGTTGCCCCAGCGCGGCCGGGCCAGGGTAAGCACAACGAAACTCAAGGCCACAAACCAGAGCACGGTTTTCCAGCGGCGACCGGTCCGGTTGACCGAGGCGCTCAAACGGGTGATCAAGCCAGGCGCGCCAATCCGGGCCAGGGCCGCATCTTTACGCCGGGCCAGATACCAAACCAGCACCCCCAACAGAGCTAAAGGTATAAAACAGTATAAAAAGGCAGGTTGGGCAAAGTCCATTTTAGATTTACGGTATTGTTCTCAATACAGTCCGGCTGAGCAAAATTTCCAGCACCAGCAGAAAAACCGCCGGTAAAATAAACCAGATCGCCAATTCGTAGTAACGGGTAAAGGTTCTCACCTCGATTTTGGAACGTTCCAACTCATTGATGGTGTCATAAATCTCCTGCAAGCCCTGGGTATCTTCGGCTCTAAAATAGAGGCCGCCGGTAATGTCGGCAATCTGGCGCAACGTCTCTTCATCGATTTCCGAGTCCCGGTATTCGATCCGGCCATCCGGGAACGGTAGGGCGGCCGGACCGGGCCGGGCCGCGCCGATGGTGTAAACCCGGATATCCAGGGCTTTAGCAATTTCGGCCGCGGTCAGCGGGTCGATTTGACCCGAATTGTTGGCCCCGTCGGTCAGCAGTACAATCACCCGGCTATCGGCTTCAGACTCACGCAACATATTGGCCCCGTTCGCCAACCCCAGGCCAATGGCCGTGCCGCTGTCGAGGCCGATATCCCAGGAGACCTGAGTTTGATCGAGCACCGTCTCCAGCACGTTGTAATCGAGGGTGGGCGGCACCTGGCTAAAGGCTTCGGTGGCAAAAATCACCAGACCAATCCGATCATATTGGCGCTGGCGGACGAAATCACGAATGACCTGTTTAGCCGCGCCCAGGCGATTCGGCTCAAAATCCAGCGCGGCCATACTGCCGGAAATATCCAGCACAATGGCAATATCGACCCCCTCACCGAGGACGACTTCGCGAGCGTTGCCCGATTGGGGCCGGGCCAGGGCCAGGACGAGCAGCGCCAGTCCCAGCAAGCGCAAAACCGGCAGGATCAGCCGTCCCCGTTGTCGCAGCGACGGCCCCAGTAGCGTCATCAGGCGGAGGTCAGAGTATTGTAAGGTAGCCGGCAGAGTCCGTTGCCTGGCCAGCCAGGGTAATAACGCCAGCAACAGCGGGATCAGCAGCAACAGGAGCAACCAGGGCGAAGCAAAACGCCAGATCATCTGGCCACCTCCACTGGCGATTGCACCGCTTCGGTCACGAGCGGGGCAGGCGTAGTGGCGTCAACTATGGTCCGCGCTCGACCAATCAAACTGTAAACTTCGGCTGGCTGGGGTTGGTAGCGGGCAAATTTAACAAAATCACTTTCGGAAAAGAGACCCATAAAGCCGGCAACATCGCGCATTGGCACGGTCAATTCTCTAAAGGCGGCTCGCAGTTCGGCGGTGGTTTGCTCCAAAGCCGGGATATCATAACGCCGCTCGATGTAAGCGCGCAAACAGTTGCTCACTAATGAATAATGCTCCTTGATCTGATTCTGGGCCGGCAGGTCGAGCGCCTCGATACGATCCAGCTCGGCGTGGGCAATCACTTCCGGCGGGCGGGTGTCGATAACGGGCAGTGGGATGGCTGTTGGCAGCGGCCGGGTACGCCGGTAATGATAATACCACAACGCCGCCCCAAACAATAAACCGCTCAACACCATAGTCAGCAACGTGCCGCCCACCAGCCAGGGCCATAGCGGCGGTTCGGGCAGTTCGGCTTGCGGTTTGAGGTCGCGCAACTCAGTGTCTTCAGTCAGCACACTGGTGATGTTGAGGGCGATGACCGGCGCGGCCAACTCCTCCACCGAGCCGTCGGCCTGACGATGGGTAATGACCAATCGGGGAGTTAGATATTGGCCCGGTTCAAACAAAGAGACAACGATAGCTTTGCCGGTGATGGCCGCGCCGTCCGGCTGAGCCACGGTTTCGGAGGGGGTCTGCTCGATAACCTCAAATTCCTGCCATTCCCGCTCCAGCCGAGGTAAGGTCACGGTCGAGTCGGCCGGATGGCGGACCTGTAATCGCAAGATGATATGATCACCAACGGTCAGGGTTTTGTCTGCGTCAGCGGGGTCAATGAAGAAATCGACCTCAGCATCCTGCGGCGTTTGGGCTAAGGCCGGGGAAACCAGCAAGAGTGGTAGAATGACAATTGCCCGGAGCAGCAGGAAACGACAAAACGTAAAACGTAAAACGTGAAGCGTGGAGCGTGGAGCGATGATGAGCAAAGGTATTAAGTTTGAAAGATGTTTAATCGGTGAATGCATTAACGCTTGAATTTCCTAACCACAACCTGGAATTCTAATCTCCAATCTCATATCCCCCCTTACCGTCGCAGCCGCCGGGCTCGCCGCTCGAAGAAGGTGGTCAGGGGGGTTACATAATCAGCGGCGGTAGAGATGGCAATCTGATCGACTTTGGCCTTGCGAAAGACTCGATTTCGAGCCAGTTGTAGTTCATTCACCCGTTCGGTAAAAGCGGCCCGCCAGCGGCGACTGCCGGTATCGACCCAGCGCAGTTGACCGGTTTCAGCATCTTCTAACGCCAACAAGCCGACATTGGGCCATTCGGTAACCTCGCGCGGGTCAGCCAGATTCACAGCAATCACGTCGTGGCGACGGTTGGTGATTTGCAGGTCAAAGCGATAGCTTTCCGGCGGGGCCAAGAAATCGGAAATAAGAAAAACGATGCCCCGGCGCTTAAGCATATGGTTAATGGTATTTAGCCCCAGCTTCAAATCGGTGCCGGAACCGACCGGTTGAAAGGCCAGCAAATCTCGAATGAGCCGCAGGACGTGGCGGCGGCCCTTGCGGGGCGGGATGTACAGTTCCAGCCGGTCGGTAAAGATAAGCAGGCCAACTTTGTCGTTGTTGGTGATAGCAGAAAAAGCCAGGACTGCGGCCAGTTCCGCCGCAATCTCGCGCTTGAAGCGATTGACCGTACCAAATTGGCCGGAGGCGCTGGCATCCACCAGCAGCATCACCGTCAGTTCCCGCTCTTCGACGTACCGTTTCACAAAAGGTTCGCCGGTACGGGCCGTCACTTTCCAGTCAATCGTGCGCACTTCGTCGCCAGGTTGGTA
>CAYZHI010000116.1:0-9349 GCA_964477335.1 uncultured Caldilineaceae bacterium
ACCGAACCCTAGACCAAACCAATTTTGACATATTTGGCTATACCTCTTACTATGTGATTGACTCCAAAATTCATTGGCAGTATACTCTTTTATTCCTATTGAATTTCTTAAGAAAGTTGATCTACCTTTTCTTCGCCAGGGAACTCGCCATGCGGACAACACACTTGCTGACCAGCCTAATATTATTGACCCTCCTCACCGCTGCCTGCCAGTCGCAACCGGTGGCTACACCCTATCCGACATATACACCGTATCCAACTTACACCCCCTATCCCACCTACACGCCGGCTGCATCTACTGCCAGTCTGTCACCTGCCGAGTTGGAAAAATTAGTCTGGCCGAGCGGACCCCGTGATGATGTTATCCCCAGCGAGGATGCCGCCGAATTTATGGGCCAACAGGTAACAGTTGAAGGCACGGTAGTACGGACGCATAACTCCGGCAGCGCTGTGTTTCTCAACTTTTCGCCAGATTTCAAAGGTTTTACGGCCGTAATTTTTCCTGATGATTGGTCAAAATTTCCGTCGCCGCCTGAAAACCTGTTTTACGGCAAACTGGTCAGAGTGACCGGCGTCATCGAAGAGTATCAGGGCGCGCCCGAGATCATTATCAAAGAGCCGTGGCAAATTGAAGTAGCCTTAACCCTGGGCGAACCGATTATCACTGATTGTCGCTGCCCTCAACCAACCCCGGCCTTGAGTCAGGTGGCCGCCACTGCTGTCCCTACCCTGGCGCCGGTTGAACCGGCGACTGCCGCGTCCACACCGATAGCTGAATCGACTTCACCGGCCGCGACCCCGGCAAGCGCCGCCGACCAGGCCATCATCTCCTGGCAGGATGCAGCCGACTACGCGGGGCAAACCATAACCGTCGCCGGGCAAGTCATCGACTCCTACAATTCGGGTAAGATTGTGCTGCTGAATTTCGATAAAGACTTTCGTAACACCTTCAAAGTAGCCATCTTCCCCGATGCATGGCCGCTGTTCCCGGCCCCGCCGGAAGAGTACTATCGGGACAAAAGCATCCAGGTTACCGGCCAGATAAAAATGTATGATGGCGCCCCTGAGATTATCGTGGATTCGCCGGACCAGATTGAGATTGTGGAGTAACCGTGTAGATGTCTGCTTTGCCAACCATTTTACTGATCATAGCGGCCGTGAGTATGGGGGCCACCGTTATCGCCATTCTGGTGGCCATCCGTTCCAGTCGCGAGGCAAAGAGTGCTATCTTCCCTATTGTGCGGGAGGAAGAGGCGCTTAAAGCTCAGCGGGCCAGGGTCTCCATCTTTGTTTGGCTGGCGAT
Source organism: uncultured Caldilineaceae bacterium (assembly GCA_964477335.1). Lineage (GTDB taxonomy): Bacteria > Chloroflexota > Anaerolineae > 4572-78 > J111 > CAYNLK01. The sequence goes on from CAYZHI010000116.1 coordinate 1,303, forward strand.
CACCGCGCTCTTTTTTGGCGGCTGGCTGGCCGCGGTTCGTTTTATCCCTACCGGCAATTCTGCAACCGTTTCAGAGGTAGCAAGCGCGCCCTCAGCCACCGCTCTGGCTGCCGCGGCTGCTCCCAATACGCCGGGGGTAGGGACAGTAGCGCCAACGGCAACCCCTACGCTGACCAATTCAGATGATCTTGAACTCACCACCAACCTCACTGATTTGACAACCGATACGCCCACGCCGCCAACTTTCACGCCAATGCCAGCGCCATCTGCCACCTCAACCCCAGTGCCGCCAACGGCGACCCCGTCACCCAGCCCGCCGCCGACCGCCACTAACACCAACACCCCAACGGCTACAATAACGCCGACTTCAACCCCTTCGGCCACGCCAACGCCCACCCCGACTACCCTGGCCGATGGTGCCCGGGCGCCGACAACAGCGCCGCGCACGCCCGCGCCGCCAGATGTTCGGATGGGACCAATCGAATTTGGCCTCGACGTTACCGATGACCTCGAAATCATCAATCCCGGCACGGTTTTTTCACCGACTGTTGAAACCGTTTACGCGGTTTATCCGTTCAGCGGTATGTCAAAAGGGCTGGACTTTGCGGTTGTCTGGTACCATCAGGGCGTTGAGCTGGCCCGTGAAGAAATCGAATGGCCCTTTGGCGATAGAGCTAACTCGTACAGTTTTATCCACCCGCGCGGCCCCGGTCTTTATAAACTTGAACTTTACGTAAACGACACTGTTGTAGCCACCAAACTGTTCGAGATTCGTTAGTTCAAGAAACCAAGATGCTGGTTATTAACGGCGCCTACGGTGAGGGTGGGGGGCAAATTGTCCGTACTGCCCTTACTTTGTCGGCCATGCTGACCCAACCGGTCCGCCTGGAGAATATCCGGGCCGGGCGAAAAAATCCTGGGCTGGCGGCCCAGCACCTTACCGCCGTTAAGGCGGCGGCAATGATTTGTGAGGCCCAGGTGAGCGGCGCTACATTGGGGTCAACCCAGCTCACCTTTGAACCGCAAAGCTCACCCATTGCCGGTATCTATGAGTTTGATGTGGCCGAGGCTCGTGAGGGCGGCAGCGCCGGCGCGGCGACCCTCGTCTTGCAGACTGTGCTCCTCCCACTTTCCCGGGCTCAGGCCGGCAGCCTGGTAACCGTGAAGGGCGGCACCCATGTGGACTGGAGCCCTTCTTTTCACTACTTTGCTGAGGTCTATCTGCCGATGGCAGCCCGGCTGGGGGTGCAGGCCAGGGCTGAATTGATAGCCTGGGGTTGGTACCCGGCCGGGGGCGGCGAAATCGAGTTGACCATTGCTGGCTCGGACGACCAACTGGCGGAACGACCAAAGCATTCGGCCGGCATCGCTCCGGAACGGGGAAAGTTGAAAGAGATCAGGGGTATCGCCGTAGCCTCAAGTTTGCCGGCTCACATCGCCCAGCGCATTTGTAATCGGGCTATGAATCTGCTGGCTGAGGCCGGTTTGCCTGCCGCCATTGAGCCGCGCCGAGTCCGCTCTCCATCGCCGGGGGCCGGTATATTTCTGACAGCTGAGTACGAGCACAGCCTGGCCGGTTTTAGTGCGTTGGGCAAAAAAGGCAAACCGTCGGAGCAGGTGGCCGAAGAAGCAGTTGCGGCCGTGCTGGCGTTTCATCACAGCAGGGCTACAGTGGATGTCCACCTGGCCGACCAGTTGATCTTGCCGCTAGCCCTGTTTGGGCCAGCCGCTCTTTTGTCAACCACAGCGTTATCGCAACATATCCTTACTAATCTGTGGGTGGTCGAGCAGTTTCTGGGTCCGGTAGCTGAGGTTGACCCCCGCCGCAAACTGGTTCGCTTTTTACCTGCAGGCGCTCGCCCCAGCTAACGGTATATCTAAAGGAAATCATCGATTGATGTTTGAAGTGGTCTTTTTGGGCACCTCTGCCTCAGCACCCTCTATCCACCGGGGCCTCTCGGCCAACATGGTGCTACACAAAGAGTATCGCTTTTTGATTGATTGCGGCGAAGGCACCCAGCGCCAAATCTTGCAGAGCGGCCTCGGCTTTAAACGGCTCGACAAAATTCTACTGACTCACGGTCATTTGGACCATATTTTGGGTCTGGGCGGTCTGGTTTCGACGTTCAATCGTTGGGAAACCCTGACCGCCATCGAGATTTATGGCGGCGCCTGGACGCTGGCCCGAGTTAAAGATTTGTTACTCAAGGTGGTGCTGCGTGGGGAGAAGCTACCTATCAGGCTTAAGTTCATTCCCCTCCAACCGGGTCTGATTTTTGACGACACCTCATTTCAATTGAGCGCCTTTCCGGTGACCCACCGCGGGCCAGATTGTTTTGGCTTTCTCTTCCAGGAGAAGCCCCGCCGGCCCTTTCTGAACGACCAAGCCGAGGCGTTAGGTGTACCCTTTGGACCGGAACGCCGTCACTTGGTCGCCGGACAAGCCATCAGGCTGGCAGATGGGCGCACGGTTCAGCCTGATGACGTCCTTGGCCCGGAGATTCCGGGAGCCAAGCTGGTGTTTGTGGGGGATGCCGGGCGCACCGATGATCTGGTTGAGGTCTCCCGCCAGGCTGACGCCCTCATCATCGAAGCCACGTATCTGGAGTCAGATGCCGACATGGCCCAGCGCTTTGGCCACATTACCGCCGCCCAGGACGCCAGGCTGGCTGAGGCCGCCGAAGTCGGCCAGCTTTTTCTTACCCATCTCTCCCGTCGCTACCGTGAGCAAGAGGTGCTCAGCGAGGCCCAGGCCATCTTCCCCAACAGCACCGTGGTGCGGGATTTTGACCGGATTAAAGTGGTCAAAGAAAAGTAGTTGCCAACGCGCCGGCCAAATTAATACCTTGCGATTCATATGCTTACCTGTTGAGCCAGAAAATTTAACCACAAAGGACACGAAGAGACACAAAGGAGATTTTAAATTTAGTATCCTTTGTGTTCCTTTGTGGTTTATTTGACCCAAGGTGACCTGTCTACATTAGAGCAAGGCCTTGACCAGTTTGGGGATCACTAACCAGCGCAGCGCCGCCTCACCCGGTTCCAAATCAGTCCAGTCGACCAGATCGACCTCCAGACACGCCAGTCCGGCCGTAGGCAGCCGAACTGGAAAGGCGTCACTCCAGCCTACCTCGGTGACACAAAGCAGGTCGGCTATAGTTTCTTCCAGGGTCGGGTTGTGACCGACCAGCATCACCCGCTCAACGCTGGCGGGTAAACACTGGAGGGCCGCCAACAGAACCTCGCTGTCGCCCCCGTAGAAACTGTTCTCCCACTGAATGGACCGATGATAACCGCAAGCTTCGGCAACCAGCTCGGTGGTCTGTCTGGCCCGTTTGGCCGGTGAGGCCAGGATCAAATCGGGCACCGAGTCAAACCGGACCAACAATTCGCCCATCAGCGGCGCATCGTTCACTCCCCGCTTGGCCAACGGCCGATCAAAATCATCCAAAGCGGGATCGCCCCAGTCCGATTTTCCGTGCCGCAAAATCAAAATTGTCTTCATCATTCCCTCCGAATTTGCCTATTTAACTCAATAATCTTATGCTCAACGGCATGATGTACGCGGTCGTTTTCGCCCTGGCTTTTGGGCTGGCCCTGCTGGTAACGCCTCTCAGCGCAGCTTTGGGACGCCGTCTCGGCCTGGTAGATCACCCCGGCGGGCGGCGCACGCACCAGGGCGACATACCCCGACTGGGCGGCATCGCCCTGTTTGCCGGTTTTATGGGCGCCGGCCTGCTGGTCTTTGGGTTGAGCGCCGCCGGTTGGTGGCCGCCGTTGCGGGTCGAGGACCACAAGCTACTCACCGGCGTCCTGGTCGGCAGTACATTGATGTTTGCCTTTGGCCTGTGGGACGATTACCGGGAGCTGCCGGCCTGGCCCCAGTTTGCGGCGCAATTTGTAGCTGCGCTGGTGGCGATTAGCTTTGATATCATTGTTGAGCGGGTGACCCTGCCCATTTTTGGTTATACAGTCTTTCCGGGCTGGATAACCTACCCCCTGACCGTTTTTTGGGTGATGGGTATGATCAACACCGTCAACTGGTTGGATGGCCTCGATGGGCTGGCTGCCGGCGTTACGGCCATTGCCAGCTTGCTGTTTGCCATCCACGCCTATAGTCTGGGTCAAACCATGGTCGCTCTCTTTCCCCTGGCCCTGGCCGCGGCCTGTTTAGGCTTTTTACCGTTCAACTTTCAGCCGGCCCGTGTTTTTATGGGCAGCAGCGGCAGTATGTTCCTGGGCTTTGCCCTGGCCTCCCTGTCGATTCTGGCACCGGCCAAAGTGGCCACGGCGCTGCTGGTGCTGGGTATTCCGATCATCGACGTCGCCTGGTTGACCGTTCAACGCTGGCGGCGGGGCAGTCCAACTCAGGCCGGCCGTGACCACCTGCATTATCGCTTGCTCGATGTGGGATTGAGTCCGCGCCAGATTGTCTTGCTCTATTATCTTTTCTGCGCCACCTTCGGCGTGCTGGCTTTACTGATTGAGGATCGCTTGTTCAAACTGGTGGCCCTGGCAATAATGGGCAGCCTGACCCTGACCTTATTGTGGTGGTTGGCGCGCACAAGTAGCAAGTGACAGGTTACAGGTGGCAGGTGGCAGGTGACAAGTTGCAGGTGGCAGGTGACAAGTTGCAGGTGGCGGGCTGCAAGTAGTTGGTTAAAAAACAAAACGATTAGCGATCAATGAAGCCAATCGAACGATACCACTCTAACGTCCGCTGGGCCCCTTCGGCAAAAGAAGACGGCTTAAAGCCTAACTCGTCTTCCGCTTTGCTATAGTCGACTATCCAGTCGCCAAAAACATACGGGACCAGATTGAGCGGATAAAACGGTTCGCGCCGGGTAAATTTGGCCAAAAATTCAAGAAATCTGGCAAATTGAATCATCATCCAGCCGGGAAAGTTGATCCGCCAACTGCTGCGATTGGCCAGGGCGCTGACGATTTCATTGGCTTCGCGGTGGGAGATGCTCTGGTTAGAGATGTTATAGATTTCACCAACCCGCCCGCGCTGGAGAGCCGCTTCAATCGCCCTGGCCGCATCACCCACATAACAGGGGAAAATTAGATGCTGGCCGTGATGGACCTGCACCCGCCAATTGCGTAGAAACTCCTCAAAAAAAAGCCGGTTGAAGGCATAATGGCCGTAAGGCCCATACAGTGCGCCCAGCCGCAACACGACCACCGGCAACCCCTGCGTCGCGTAGCTCAAGGCGAGTTTCTCGCCGCAACATTTGGTTTGGGCATAATAGTCGCTGGGATAGGGCATGCACGGCGTTTGCTCGGTAATGACCACCCCCGGCGGTTGCGGCCCGACCACAATAATGGTACTGATATGGATAAATCGTTTGACGCGAGCGGCCAGGGCCGCCTGCAGCACGTGGCGCGTACCCTCAACGTTGGTTTGCACAAACGGCTCCGGCGGCCCCCACAACCGAAAATGGGCCGCGGCGTGGACCACTTGAACACAACCTGCCAACGCCCGGCTCACAGATTCGAAGTCAGTCACATCGCCGCAAGCAATTTCTACGCCCAACGCTTCCAGATGGCCCGTATCGCTGGTAGGGCGAGCCAGGGCGCGCACCCGGTACCCCTGCCCTGTTAAATGTTCGCACAAGTTGTGTCCCAGAAAACCTGTAGCCCCGGTGACTAGAATCAAAAATCAGTTCCTCTCCTGAACCCGCCAGAACTAAGCATGGCTACCAGTCGATGGTATGGCCGTGGTAGGCATAAAGGAACAAACGGCGGACATCTTCGGAGGCAGGTGAACGCACGGCGGTAACAATTTGGGTATCAGTTTCGGCCCGTTCTACCAGTTCCTCCAGGTCGGCTTCCAGTTGAGCCAGAGGCAGGCTCAGGGCTTGCTGAAGATTCCGCGGCTGCCCTATTTTTTCCGCCAGTTGCTCGATACCCCTCACCAGGCTGTCGGTCCCTTGCTGGATCGTGGCGGCCGGCAAATCCAGAAATTTGGCAATTTCATGATAACGGGTCGGTTCAGCCCCCCGCGCATTGAATTGAATAGTGTAGGGCAAAAAGAGGCCAACGCAGCGACCGTGGGGCAGACTGTAGACGGCCCCCAGGCTGTGGCCCAGGGCGTGGGCCAGCGAACACATCGAGTTGATGAAGCCCAAACCGGCCAGGGTGGCGGCCGTGTGCATTTTATCGCGAGCCTCGTCGTCGTGTTCATTAGCCACGGCCCGCGGCAGATATTTGAAGATGAGTTGAATAGCCTTCAGGCACAACCCGTCGGAGAAATCATTGCACAGCGTCGAGGTATAGCCCTCGATGGCGTGGGTGAGGGCATCCATCCCGGTATCGGCGGTGAGCTGAGCCGGCATCATCCCGGTCAGGGCTGGGTCAACAATAGCGATATCCGGCAAATTGGCCGGCGAGCCGATCACGACCTTGCGCTGCTCGATGGGATCGGTCAGCACGATGGCCCAAGTAACTTCGGCGCCGGTGCCGCTGGTGGTGCTGATGGCTACCAGCCTGGCTTTTCGGCGCAGCTCTAAGGGTTCAAACGGATTGACCAGCAAAATATCAAGGTCGGGGTGCTCATAGAGAATCCACATCGCCTTGGCCGCATCGAGCGGCGAGCCGCCGCCCAAGCCAACAATCCAGTCAGGTTCATAATCGACCATAGCCGCGGCGCCCCGCCGAATCGTTTCCACCGACGGTTCAGTCTCGACTTCACTGAAAACCTGGCAGGCAATATCGGCGGCGGCAAGTTTGGCGATAACCCGGTCGACATACCCCAGTTTGACCAGCATTGGATCGGTTACTATCAAGGCCCTGCGGCCGGACAATTGGGCCAGATGATCGAGCGAATCCGGCCCAAATACAACTTCCGGGCTGCGAAAATACCACATTGTGTCTCCTCCCGGCAGAATTTATGCCTGTTTATTCGGCTAAATTGTTGAGCGCTTCTTGGGCTGGCCCAAAGAGTGGATTATAGGCCAGGGCCGCCTCAAAATCCTGTCGAGCGCCGGGCTGTCCGGTTGCCTGTAAAGCCAGGCCGCGATAATAATAAGCCTCTTCCAGTCCGCCTGTACCTTTGAGGGTGGCTTCGGTCAAATCCAGCACATCCTGGTAACGACCGACCGCATAGTAGGCTTCGAACGGGGTGAACTGGTACCACAACCGGCGCCAATGCAGCCCCAGCTCACGGGCCCGGTCAAAGGCAACGACCGCCTCCTGATAACGCTCCAGGCGAGTCAGGGCTTCACCCTGATTGAAAAAAGCAATAGCGTCGTTGGGGTTGGTAGCCGCGTCTGCCTGGGCCTGAGCCAGCATCCGCTCATACATCACCGGATCAGCCCACTCATCCCCGATGATCGCCCTGACCACCTCAGTCTGATCGGCCGGATAAACCACCAGATAAAGATGGTTAAAAACGCGCCAGTCGGCCTCAAATTGATCGTAGCTTACCTGGTAGTTGGGGCCATTCAGCGAATCGAACGTGTTGAACTGGCCGGTGGCATCATCGTAGCCGGTGATGAGCCGGTAATGGCCCAGCCCGTCGCCATCGTGAACCAGCCAAGTTTCAGTAAGTACAGGCAGGTTATGGCTGAGCAGGGCTTTGAGCCGGTCAATACTGCCGCCCTGCCGGACAATCGCCTCCAGCCCGCTGGCGCGGGCATAAGCCGCCAGTTCGTGCGGGCTGACATTCTTGTCATCCTTGTTGGGTTTAAGGAACTGGGCGGCGTCGGCCTGCGTTTCAGTGCGGCCAAAGAAACTCATATTGGTGGTGATGGTAGCCGGCCCGCAATTGTTCCAGGTTTGCCACTGGTGGTTAAAGCCGGTCAACTGGGTCGCCTGAAGAATGGGCTGCAAAGTCAGGGTGGGCGTGGGCGTAGGGGTAAGAGTCGATGCCAGCCGAACTTCGAGAGCCGCGGTGGTTGCCGCCGGGCCGGGTTCATTGGCTATAGTAGTCGGCGTGGGCGCAGGCGTGAAAGTGGAGGTGGGCGGCGGAGAGGGACTTGGCAACGGCGTCTTCCCACCGGCTGCGGCAATTACCGGTACAGTCGGGGTGGGCGCCGGGGTCGGC
>CAYZHI010000117.1:0-9340 GCA_964477335.1 uncultured Caldilineaceae bacterium
GAAGAAACCTTTGGCGAAGATCCATACCTGGTAGCCCAGATGGGCGTCTCTTTTGTGCGCGGCCTGCAGGGTCATCACTGGCAAGAGGGAGTGTTAGCCACCGCCAAACATTTTGTCGGTTATGGCCTGCCGGAAGGGGGCATGAATTGGGCGCCGGCCCACATTCCGCCCCGTCAATTGCGCCAGATTTTTATGCTGCCTTTTGAAGCGGCGGTCAAAGAGGCCAACCTGCAATCGGTGATGCACGCTTATCAGGAATTGGATGGCATTCCCTGCGCCGCGTCCAGGGAGTTGCTGACCGAAATCCTGCGCGGGGAGTGGGGCTTCGATGGTTTGGTCGTCTCCGATTACTTTGGGATCGAGGAACTGCACCGCACCCACCACCTGACCGGCAACTGCCAGGACTCGGCCCGGCTGGCGTTGGAGGCCGGGATCGATAGCGAACTGCCCCACACCAACTGCTACGGCAACCCCCTCCGCCAGGCGGTGAAGGCCGGTCTGATCGATGAAGCTTTGATCGATCGCAGTGTGGCCCGCATCTTACACATGAAATTCAAGCTGGGCCTGTTTGAGAATCCATACGTTGATGCCGGCCGGACTATTACGGTATTCGACACGCCGGAACAACGGAATTTAGCGCGTGAGATTGCCCAGAAATCGATCGTCTTGCTAAAAAATGAGAATGATCTGTTACCCCTCTCAAAAAATCTGAAATCTGTGGCGGTCATTGGCCCGAACGCTCACACCGAGCGCCACCTCATCGGCGACTACGCCTACCTGTGCCACATCGAATCCCTGATCGAGATGCGCGACCGCGACAACGTGTTCGACATGCCGGTGCCGGACTCCCTCGAATTGGTTGACGCCTTTGTACCGATGAAGACGATCCTGCAAACGTTGCGCGACAGGCTATCCCATCACACCACGATCTATTACGCCAAAGGCTGCGCTGTTACCGGCGACGATGTCTCCGGTTTTGATGAAGCCGTGGCCGCAGCCAGGCAGGCTGAGGTAGCACTGCTCTTCGTCGGCGGCAAGTCTGGGCTAACCGACTCTTGCACCTGCGGCGAAGCCCGCGACCGGGCCAGCCTGGATTTACCCGGCGTGCAAGCAGAACTGGTCAGGGCTATCCACGCCACCGGCACGCCGGTAGTCGTGGTGCTCATCAACGGCCGGCCGCTAGCGGTCAACTGGGCGGCGGAGCACGTCCCGGCTATTGTTGAAGCCTGGCTGCCGGGCGAAGAGGGCGCCGAAGCCGTGGTCGATGTGCTGTTTGGCGAGGTAAACCCCGGCGGCAAGCTGCCGATCACTTTTCCGCGCTCGGTGGGCCAGATTCCCATCTACTATAATCACAAGCCCTCGGGCGGGCGTTCTCATTGGAAAGGGGCTTATGCCGATCTGAGCAACAAACCGCTGTGGCCCTTCGGCTTTGGACTGAGTTACACCCGGTTCCGGCTGGACAATCTCCAGATTGACCGGCGCCAGGTCCGGGCCGGTGAGCAAGTGGGAATCAGGGTGGATATCACCAATGTCGGCGCTCGGGCCGGCGATGAGGTGGTGCAACTTTATGTTCGGGATCTGATCGCCAGCGTTACCCAGCCGGTCAAGTCGTTGCAAGGCTTCAAACGAGTCCACCTGAAGCCCGGCGAGCGCAAGCGGGTCAGCTTTAGCCTGGCCGTTAACCAGCTTGGCTTCTACAATCGGGCGATGGCTTTCGTCGTTGAGCCGGGCGAGGTTGAGCTGATGGTCGGCGCGTCGTCAGAGGATTTGCCGCTAACCGCTACGATCACCATTGTTGGCGACGCTATCGATGTGGAACAAAATAAGGTATTTTTCAGCGGGGTGGAGGTTGATGAACTGGCCGGTACAGACGGAAAAACGTAGATCAGCCGAAGGGTGAAGGTTTAGGCTGAAATAAGCTCCAAAGTTTTGGCGCCGCCTTGAATTGTTGTGACCGGAATATTTTGATCAAGGGTCGCCAGCTTGCCCCCTTTTTGCGCCGCCAGGCCCAGCAGATAAATGTCCGTAATCTGACTGGAGGTAATGACAGCATTGGGAAGTAATAGTTCCCGCAAAGTAACATCCTCAGGCCAAAAATGATGCCCTTCAGCCGCACAAAATTGGCGTAGAATTGACAGCACCGTAGCTACATCGCCCGGCCGGTTAGGATATTTAGGGTGACTGGCAACGCGAACAAAGCCGTTCTCGGTCATGGGGCAGGTAGCCCAGGCCTGACGGCCGGTAGTACCGAACCAGCGATGAGCCGCCTCGTGATGAACATGCATCGGATCGCACAGGGCCAACAGCAGGTTGACATCTAGCAAGTAACTGGTCACGCTGTCTCGTCCCGCAATTGATTGACCAATTCCAACGTAACGATACCGGCTTCTAATTGGCGTGGAAAAAGGGGTATGCCGTTACGGGTAGCGGTCTCAACATGCCGGGTCAGAGATTGGCGAGCCAGGTCCGACAGGGCCTGGCCCATCGAAACGCCGCGCTGCCTGGCAATTTCTTTGGTGGCCAATAAAATATCGTCATCGATGTCTAACGTAGTCCGCATTTTGCCTCCTGGAGATAAGCCGTTGCTACTAATTTGATGTTAACACATCACGCATCTGATGTCAAGAGCTTCGCCTTGCTCTTTGTTCATACTCTGCCACAATCTTGCGCAGCCGGCCGGCGCAGGGCAGCGGCTCCGGCTGGTGGGCGGCCAGAATAGCTTTGGCCTGCTCTCTGGCTCGCTGCCGGGCCGTGGGGCGACCGGCTTCCACCCATTCCTCCCAGGGCCGGCGATCCATGATCGCTGGCTGCCAGATATAGCGCATGTGGTTGAAGGTATGGTCTTCGGCCATGAAGTGGTTCTGGGGACCAACCGCCTGGATGACCTCCACCGCCAGGGCGTCGGCATCGATGGTGAAGCCCTGGGTCACTGCCCGGAGCATGTCATAGATTTCACAATCCATAAGCAACTGCTCAAAAGAAAAAATCTTGGCCGCGTTCAACAACCCGGCGCCGGACATCAAATCAGCCCCGCCGAACAGGTTGATGGCCCCGGAAACGGCGTTCTCCACCCCGGCGTGCCAGCCGCTGCTTTTGGCCCCGGTGGCAAAGGTACCAATACTGGCCGGAAGCCCGTAAAAGTGGGCCAGTTGGCAGCCAACCGCTTGTAATAAAAAATCCTCCGGTCCGCCGCAGGTAACGCCGCCGCGGCGCAACTCCATCATCGTGGCGCTGCTGCCGTAAAAGGTCGGTACGCCGGGGTAGAAAAGTTGGAACAGGGTGATCCCGGCCAGCACTTCGGCGTTAGCCTGGGCGGCGTTGCCGGCTACGGTAGCCGGCGCGGTAGCGCAGCCGATGGTCATGTTGAGAAAGCCGGTGGGGATACCGGCCTCGCCAAAGACAAAGGCCGCCTCCAGCCCTTTGGCGTCGTATGATAGCGGGCTAACGCTGCATTGAAAGTTAGAGATAATCGGTCGCCGGCGCAGCTCCGCCCGGCCGCCTACTACTTCAGCCGCCATTTCAACCGAGCCGGCGGCGTTAAGTGGATCAACCGCAGTCATAGCCTGAGCGTGCTTGCTGGAGTGGGTCAACAACACCTCCAGTTCGTGCAATGGTTGGACGCCGGTGGAGCAATCTTGGGCGCTGACCGTGGGCCAGAGGAAGGAGATCTGGGGCAGAGCGTCGGCCAGACGAACGGCGGCTTGCAGATCGGCCTTGGTGGAGGTTCGCACCTCCCCGCTGTCGAGGTCGAGTACGTCGGTGCCGCTGCCATCCAGCGACAGGTAGCCATGCTGACCATCGAGGAGCAGGTCATGCTCAGGATTGCGGGCGCAGAGGGTGTAGCCGCGGGGCGCGTTCCGCAAGGCTACCTCGACCATCTGAGGAGGGAAGTAAATTCGCTCGCCCTCGACACGTAAGCCCAAATCACGCGCCTGCTCTTGCCGGGCTTGGCTGAGCGGCATAATCAATCCGACGCGTTCCATAATTTGCAGGCTGGCCTGGTGGATGGTCTGAAGCTCGGTAGAGGTTAGTAGCTCAAAGCGACTTTTCCATTTGACGGGTTTGATCAAGGCGACCTCCCGGGGTAATTGTGAATAGTGAATAGTGAATTGTGAACGGTTAACTCCACTCAAGTGGGGCGAGGCGGCAGTTGGGGGCCGCGTTTGAGGTGGGCCTTGACTTGCTTGATGAACTTGCCGCGGGGAATGAGCACTCGCCGGCCGCAGGTCAGGCAGATCAGGCCGATGTCGGTGCCCAGGCGAACGACCCGCCAGTCAGTACCGCCGCAGGGGTGAACCTTGCGCATACGCACGATATCGTCAATTCGGATGTCGGTAGGGTCAATTCTCAATGATCAATTCTCAATGATCAAAGTTCAAATTTCAAAGAAATGTCAATAGCTTTGTTTGCTAACGATTGCATTTGGTTTTAGAGATAATCGAGTTGAGGATACGGACAAGCTCATCACTCTCCTGGATTAGGATGGCGATATCCGGGCTGTCAAATTTGGTCGCTTTGATTATCTTGAGCCAGTATCGAGTTTCCTGTGCTTCTTTCAAGGCTATCTTCATTTTATGGATAAAATCTTGCCGAGACTCTGAGCCATTTGCTTCTTCAACATTGGCCCCCACTGACGTCCCGGACTTAACCAACTGATGAGCCAAAACACGTCCAGTAGTGGTATCAGGAATAGCATCAGTAATCTTAACTATTTGAACAGCAAATAGAAAGGTCCTATCCCTGATATCAAAAGGTTTTTCAACACCTTCAAATTGATCAATCATTATCTCTTTAGTAATTGGCTCATTGATCATTGGCTCATTGATCATTGGCTCATTGATCATTGGCTCATTGATCATTGGTAATTGGCTCAAACCAGCCAACAGTGCGATTGGAAGAGGTGAGATATTTCTGAGCAACCTGCTGAACCTGGACGGCGGTAACGCTCGACAGCCGGTCGGCAAAGGCGTCGAACAGGCGCCAGTCGCCCAGCATTTCCATAAAACCCAACCACTGAGCCTGACTGCTGACTCGCTCAACGGTATAGACAAACTGCGCCCTGGTCTGTTTGCGAACTTTAGCCAGCTCTTCTTCTGAAACCAGCTCGTTGACCAGCCGCTCGATTTCGGCATCAAGAGCCGTTTCAAATTCGGCCAGGGTTCGTCCATCCCGAACCGTGCCGACGAAATGGAGCGGGCCGGGATCGATGGTGGGCTGGTAGTAAGCCGCCGCGGAGGTGGCCAGCTCGGTTTCTACCAACGCCCGATAGAGACGAGCGCTGCGATGCGTGGCCGTTCCGCCCCCAAAATTTGCTCCGGATAAGATTGCCGCCAGCATCAGCAGGGGAAAGGCATCGTCGTCGGCGCCGGCGCAGGTATGGTAGGCGGCGTGGAAGTAGGCCGCGGCGCCGGGCCGGCGCACCACCACACGACGTTCACTTTGCTGGACAGGTTCTTTTATCTGCCAGGCCGGCGGCCTGGGGCCGGCCGGGATTGGTCCAAACAACTCCTGGATGCGGGCCTGAACCCCCTCTACTTCAATATCTCCAACAACGATCAACACGGCATTATGCGGACCGTAATACATCTTATAATGCTGGTAGAGATCGTCCCGGCTAATAGCCCGCAGATCATCCTTCCAGCCAATAACCATATGGCCATAGGGATGCACCCGAAAGGCTGTGGCCATCACCTCTTCGTGCAGAGTCCACTCCGGGCTATTCTCATTACCCTCCCGCTCCGAGATGATAACCGTCCGTTCACTGGCTACCTCTTCCGGATCGATTACGGAATTAGCCATCCGGTCGCTTTCAATCCGCAGGCCCAAATCCAACCGGTCAGCCGGCAACGTTTCAAAGTAGGCCGTATAATCCTGACCGGTGAAACCATTCAACACGCCGCCATTCCGATTGACTTCCAGCATGATGGCGCCTTTGGGAAAGGTGGGCGTACCCTTGAACATCATATGCTCAACCCAATGGGAGATACCGGTTTTGCCCGGCTGCTCGTTGCGCCCCCCAACTCGATACCAAATCCAATTGCTCACCACCGGGGCGGTATGGATGGGTTTCAGCAGCACCCGCAACCCATTGTCTAAGCTGTAATCTATAACGCCGTTGCCGGTTGTGTTTGATTGACTCAATTTGCCCAACTCCTTACACTCATCGTTTGGTTAACTCTTGTTCGCTCTATGCGCCGCGATCCGCTACTTCGGCCAGCGCGAAAATCAGTACGGCGTAGGCCGCAGCGGCTTCTTCCAACTGAGCCAGGCTCAACCGCTCTTGGTTGGTATGGGCCAGCCGATCATCGCCGGGACCGAAGCCAACTGTGGGGATGCCGGCTTGCATCAAGTGGCCGCCATCGGTAGCAAAGCGCCACACGTCGACGCCGGGGTCTTGACCCAACAACTCGGTCAGACTGGCCCGGGCGGCAACGATAAATGGATTATCTTCGGCCAGAATGAAAGCCGGAAAAATGGATGAAAACTGTTTGGTCAGGCCGGTATACGTGGTCAGCAGCTCCGTATGAATGTCCACACTAGCCCGGCTGTGCCGGGCCAGCTCACTATCGGCCAAACTGCGGGTGAGCAGAGCCTGTAATTTGGCTACAATTTCAGCCGGCGACTCGCCTGGGACATTGCGCCAATCCAGGGTCAGTTGCACTTCTCCGGGAATTACGTTTGGACTTGACTGATCGGTGCGGTAAAGCGTTGGCGCTACGCTGGAACGGCCCAGAGTTTCATCTTCGGCCAGTTCAACTTCCGGTAGCCTGGCCAAAAAGGCCGCCACACCATAATGGGGATTGAGGCCCAACTGAGGTACGCTGGCGTGGGCCGAGCGTCCCTGGCAAGTTAGATCCAGCTCAACCCGGCCGCGATGGCCGCGGCGCAGGCTATTGCGACTAGGTTCGCCGCAGATGGCCACATCAGCTTTTAGATTGCCCGTGAGATATTCTGTGCCAAAGCCGCCAATCTCCTCCATCACCACCGCGGTTACATACACATCACCGGGCGGGGTCAAATTGAGCATTTTGAGCAGGCCGGCGCCATAGACCATCCCGGCCAGCGGACCTTTCATATCAACTGAAGCCCGGCCCCACAATTCGCCAGCCACAATGGCGCCACTGAAGGGAGGGTGAGGCCAACCAGCCGTGGGCCCCGGATCAACGTGGTCCAGATGGCCGTTCAACAGCACGGTTGGACCCTGGCCGCCCCTGATCCGGCCAATCACATTGCCGGCCGCATCGACCCAGACATCATCATACTGCAACCGCTCCAGCTCCTGCCGAACGGCTGAGGCAACCTCCTCTTCCTGGCCGGGCAAACTGGGTATCTGGACAATTCTCTGGACAAAATCGACCAGCGCCGTTTGCTGCTGGCGGGTTGTCGCACGAATTTTTTCTATCGGTTTAATTACATTCATAATCCTGTTGTTACAGAAAAAAAACAGTGCTGCCGAACCCGGTAACACTGCTCAATTTGTTGAGTTTACTAAAGCAACTCAGACGTTTACTGTTTGAGTCAAGGCCTGCCGCAAACTTTCAACGTTGGCAAAGTTCTGATCCTGCCGGGATAAAACGACCGCAGAAACATACATAAAAGGTACTTTTTCTTTGGGTCCATCGTCGCCGCCACGTTTAACATAACCGGCTTCACGGTCGTGAATAGGGTAGAAATAAGTCATGGCCTGGTTAAGACGCTCAACGATATGCTCTTTAAGTTGGGTGGCTTTGCCGGGAATAGTGATAATCACAAACTGATTTTCGGCCGGATGACCAACAAAATCATCGATACTGCCCAGCTCATCAACGGCGCTGGTCAAGGTGAGGGCAATGGCGCGTAGCACATCGTCGCGAGCTACAAAGCCATAAATTTCATTGAATTTGTCCAGGCCAAGGATATTGATGCCCACAGTCGACCAATTGTCACGTTCCAACATAAGGCTGAGGCGGCCGGTGGTTAATTTTTCACCGGGCAGGCCAGTGACCGGGTTATTTTGACTGCCGGCCCGCCGCAAAGCATTGCGAACCCGCAGCCGCAGTTCTTGCACATCAAAAGGCTTGGTAATGTAATCAATGGCCCCCAGTTTGAGGCCGGCAATACGATCATCGCGAGCTCGCCGCTCGGTTACAAAGATCACCGGCAGGCGACTGGTGCGGACATCCTCCTGCAGCTGTTGACCAACCTCAAAACCGTCAAAATCAGGCAGGCGGACATCGAGCAAGATCAAATCGGGCTGTTCTGATCGACATTTGTCCAGGGCTTCTTTGCCGCTAAAAGCCGGAACAACGCGATACCCTTGTGCTTCAAAGTAGACTCGGAGCATTTGGGAAGTGTCCAAGTCATCTTCAACAATCAGCAGGGTATATTTCATCTTTGCCTGTACCTGTTGGGAAGTTGGATGTAACGTCCAAATCTAGTGATAACGGGTGCATTCTCAATTAATTGAGAGGTTCTTTGAAAATGTGAAATACGCAGTTTTCGTCACCGACAGCATGGCACTGGGCCTCTTCGACCTTAAAGTCTTTGCCGCCGCTAACCCAACGTAAACCTTCTTGCAAAATCCCGACGGCGCCATAACAAATCGCTTTGTCGCTCTTTCGACCCCAACAGACAGGACAGCGATAGATGGTGTAAATAAAGTAATCATCGGCTTCGGTAACATCACTCTTCTGGTCGCTGAACTTGGTAAATGTTTCGGCCATAGCTTTCAAACCGACTTTCACTTTGGTTTGCATTGGAATGACCTTAAAGGCCAATTCACTGGCGCCGACAACTGAACCAAATTCACTTAACCCCTGGGCAAAAGCAGCTCGACCGGACCGCAACGCCAGGCCACGCCCCCCTCGAGGACCGTACATTTCTTCAATGGCGGCCCCAATCGCTCCAAAGTCGGCAAAATCAAATTCGCGAGCCAGGTTATTGGGCGGATAATTGCCAATTAAATGGGGAACTTTAGCCAAATTAAGGACGGCCTTAATCCCATTGACGCCCATAACCTCTTCCATCGCCATTAGGTAGATGCGTCCTATCTTATTTGGATAGTAGAGTCCGCTTTTTTCTGCCACTGCTTTTACCTCCGAGGGTTAATGTGGAGAAAGTGAAGTGCTGTGCTTAAACCTCAAGTTCCACTCAGAGACATCAACATCAAATATCAAGAGGATTTAACATTTTTCTTGATTATCTGAAACCGAAATACATAACAAGCGACGTCTAAGTATACCCTAAGCTGGCATAAAATGTCAACTGAAAAAATGATCCTGGGTGTGTCCGACATTTTAGGCGGACCGGGGGGTGTGGGGGGGTGACCCCCAATTTCCCCCCTTTCCTTGCAAAAAATTTT
>CAYZHI010000118.1:0-9266 GCA_964477335.1 uncultured Caldilineaceae bacterium
GCATACAGCGCCTCGTTCATTGTCGCGATCTCGCCGGCGATGCCCTCGTCCGTATCGCCATCGCCATCAAAGTCGTCGTTGGATTCGCGAATGGCGACCAGGTCTTCCTCGGCGGCCACGTTGTGGCAGTCGCCGCACGCCTCAAACTCTACCTCGAGGGCGTGAGTATCGTGACATTCGGTGCAGGAGTCAAACTCCTCCACGTGCTCGTTGCGGCCCACGTATTCCTTGCCGTCATACTGGTAGGCGCCCTGAACATCGCTGCCAAAGAGCGTTGCTGCGGCAGCGAAGTAGTGGATGTTGATAAAGCCAAGCCCTTCCACCACTGCGTCAGCCTCAGCCTCGGCCGTGCGTTCATCCACCGTTGATTTTGATGAGCGACCCTGGTGGCACTGCATACACAGGTTCATTTGCGGGTCGCCGCTGTCGATCACTGCCCCGCTGGGGAACTCGACCTCAGCCACTTCGTAGATCGTGAAGGCATTCAAGTCGTTATGGCAGGTGGCGCATTGCAGCCCGTTGGAAACGGGTTGGGCCACCGAAGCGCCGGCCGGCAAGCCGTTTTGGAGGGCGATCGGTAAGCCGGCCGCCGAGTGACAGCGAGCGCAACCACCGGGTACTTCCTGGACCTCTTCTTCATCCCAGTGCCGGAAAGCCTCTTCCGAGCCGGCAAAGTGGCCGTGATCGATGCGATGAGCATTCGACAGATCAACCGGGCTGGCCAGGGCCGTATTCAGATCCTCAATTGAGTCGTAGAGGAGCTGAATGTGGTACTTGCCGCCGTGGACGTAGGCCCCCGGATCCTTGATGGAAGTCTGGTAGTTGTAGGCCGCCTTTAGCAGCCGCGGCGTCCAGGCGTTGTAGGCGTCAGTCTCGTCTTCGCCGGCCTGTCCGTCGCCATTGGCGTCGATGAAGTAGTAGGGATGGCTGGCCGCGTTGTAGGCAATCGGCGTGCCGGCTACTTCCTCAGCATAGGCCTGAATGGCGCCCAGCAGCATCTCCTGCATAGTCTGCAGCTCAAAGTAGATGCCTTCTTCCATGTCGCCGTCGCCATCATAGTCAACCAGCGAGCCTGGCATGCGCACACTGCGAACATCTTCAACGCTGGCTGCGCCGGTATGGCAGACGCTGCACTCTTCCAGCTTGACTTCCAGGGTGTGCGAGTCGTGGCACCCGATGCAGCTATCGAACTCGTCCACGTGAGCGAAGTTGCCATCATAAGACTTGCCCTCATATTCATAGCCGCCTTTAGCCAGGGTGCCATACTTACTGGCCGCCGCAGCGTAGTAGTGAATATTCAGAAAGCCCAGATCTTCGCTGGTCGTGTCGTCATCAACACCGGCCGCGGTAATAGCCTCGTTGACGCTAACCGTCGATTGGCGACCCTGATGGCACTCCATACAGCGAGCCTCATCGCCCAGGTCGGTGAGTTCGATGCCGGAAGGCATAACCACGCTGGTCTTGGTGAGGGTGACGTCGTTGTGGCAAGCCACGCACTCAACCGTTGTGCCGATGGGCGCGGCCACGTCAACGGCGCCGGCCGCCGAGCCATCGGCCCCCAGAAAGTCCAGATAGCCGGGGGTGCTGTGACACTTGGCGCAGTTCGTTGGCACCTCGGCCGGCGACTCCTCATCCCAGTGGACGAAGGCTTCGGCCTCGGCGTCGGCGTGTCCCGATCCCGTCCATTCTTCCAGGAAGGGCACTTCTACCCCTTCCTGCGCGCTGACCAAACCGGCGGCGCTGAAGGGGTTGGCATAGATAGCGATCCCCAGCAGCAAAACCAGCGCCAGCGCTGTAAGCATCATTACTTTTTTCATAGTACCGCTCACCTCCTAAATGAGGGTATCAAACATTTTTCTAAAAATTTACAGGATTTGTATGTTAGCTTTTCGCTTGGACCAGTAATTGCTGACCTCCTTTCTTCAATATCCGACTAGATGGTTATTTCAAATGTTCTGTTAAAATCTGGTTGACCACCTCCTTTCCGTCGATTCTATTACAACCTCAGTAGATCCAAATTTACGTAGGACGGCATCGTTATGCCGTCCGCAAAGGCATAGGGATGCCTTTGCTACGGCCAAAAATTGGATTTACTGAGCCTGTTCTGTCTGGCCACATGAGCCGTCTGTTAAGTTTCTTTGGGTTTGTGGCAAACCTGACACTTATCTGGCGCACGGGTCTCATGGTCGGCCGGGAAAGGCTTTATCCCAGCCAGGCTATGGCAGAACAGGCAATCATCCCGTCCCTCCAACGTATGGGGAATGCTGGGCCGCTTTTCTGCTTCCGCAGTAGCGGCGGTAGCATCTTCCTCAGCCAGTTGGTGACAATACTCACAGGTGCCCGACTCCCAAACGACATGGTTGTCCGGGTAGGGAGCTACCCCGTCGAGGTTATGGCAGGTGAGGCACTCCTCCTCAAAACCTGCCGCCAGGTGGGGCACTCCGGGCGCGGCGGGGGTCTCAACCTCAACCTTTTCGCCTGTCTCGGATACAGTAAGCTGGTGGCAGAGCGTGCAGAGCGACTGGTCGTAGTTGGCGTGATCCCTGGGAAAAGGTCGAACCGCGGCGAGGCCGTGGCAGATTTTGCAATCGGTGTCAGGTCCGGCCGGATGGGGTACCGGCTGAGGCTCGCCGTTACCCGGCAGCGTCGGCGGCTCGACCAGGGCGCGGATAGCCGGCGCATCCAGCCCGACGAACTTCCACTCGGCGGCGTGGCAACCGCTGTTTGAACAGAAGCTGCTGTTGTCGCTGCCGCCCGGATTGCCGACATCGTGGCAGTCGGCGCAGGTGGCGTTGAATTCGTAGCGATGACGGGCCAGCCAGTTGGAATCGCGGTGCGACTCGGGTTCATCCGGTTTGTCGATGCTGATCAGCGGCGCCTGCTTCTCGCCGCTGACAACCTCAGGGATGGAGTGACAGACATTGCACTCCAGCCGGATGGTCTGGCCATCGGTGGACGTATGTTTGCCGTCGTGGCAGCGGAAGCAGCCGGGGAACTCCCGGTGGCCGACGTTGTTGGGATGGGTTTTCCAGCCGACTCCCATATTGGGAAATACGGTCGCTGTGAAGATGCTCTTGATTTCTTCGACCGCCTGCTGCACGGTTGGCTGATTGGCGGCGTAGTAATCAGGGTAGTTTTGCTGGTACCACTCACTCAAGGTCTCAACCGCCGCCAGGCCCTCTTCAGTACTGCCGTATTCCTGGCTGAGCAGTTCAACCCCCTGGCGTTTTATTTCAGGGATGTCGCGATCAATTTTTTGGCGAGCCAGGGCATCGTCCATGGCGTCGGAGGGGGAACGGAAGAGGTGGGAAATGCGGGTGTGGCAGTCGATGCAGTCCATCCGGTGCAGTTCACCCTTGACCTCCTGGCCAAAAGTGGCCGGCAGGCCGGCTTCCGCATCAAAGTATTCAACCACCTGCCCATCAGGCCCGATCTCTTTGATATAAGGAATGGTTTGCTTGAGCGGGTCGTCGGTGTAATACCAGACCTCATTCTCGATGTGCCAGTGGATGCCCCGGCCCAAGCCCTCGCGCTGGCTGCCGCCGCCGGTTTTTACCACCAGAAAAGTGCGGGTTTCACTGTTGGCTTCATCCTCGGCATAGCGGTCGATTTCAACAAAAGTATCAGAGGAGAATTTGTCGGGGTTGTGGCATTGCTCACAGGTATCGCGGGCCGGGCGCAAGTTCTTTACGTAAATGGGCGGTTCGTAAGCCTTGGTTAAGGCGTTGATCACATGGGTGACCTCTTTGGCTTTACGGGGCACGGTTAGTAAAAAGCTGTCCTGGCCCAGATGACAATCAACGCAATCAACCCGGGCGTGGGGCGAAACCTGATAAGCGGTGTATTCCGGGGGCATGGTGTGGCAGGTGGCGCCGCAAAATTCGGGAGAGTTGGTATATTCCCAGGTGGTGGCGCTGACCGTGACGGCGCTCAGGGTCAATACGGCCAGGATAGCCAGGATGACGGCCCAGCGGATCGGTCGCCGTAGACCGGATAACCAATTGGTAAATTTTTTCACCAACTGTCTCCTCCCATAGCGGCAAGGTCACCGCGGCAGCAAGGGCCTCACAATACGATCCTCTGATTGGTCGCTCGGAAACCTGGTCGCGTAGTTAGCGGCTGAGGTTGAATAGGTGTACAGAGGCAAATGACCAAAAAAACTGCAGTATCGGAAAAGCTTATATAATCCAATAGTAACATGACTAAAGGGAATAAACAAATCACGGCGTGGGGCGACCAATCCGGTTGACCGGTCGCGGTGACGAATCCATCCTGCTGGGTAGTCAATCATTTGCATACAATGCGGCTAATGCTATCTAATGCAGCTAACTAAATCAATCAAGCTAAGCTAATGCTGCAAGTTATAAAATCACGTGCACCAATATTAACAACTATTTTTGAGTTTGAGTAGTGACATTTGTCACCAATCGGGGTGATATGTGTCATATCGGCCAGGGGCAGCGCGCCTCAACAGGGGCAAGAAAAACGAAACCCGGAGCTGCACGCAACTCCGGGTCTCGAACAAGGAGGAGAAATTAGGAACTAATCGCCACGCGCCTCGGGGATTTCGTCTTCGTCGACCACCACCTCCTGGTTCGCCTTGACTTCATAGGGCAGCAGATCGTCTGCGGTCAGGAAGAGTTCGGTGTTGCCGTGACAGCTATCGCACGTTTCCGTTTGCGGCGTATTGCGCTGGATGCTGTGCGGCGTGGCGTAAACCCAGGTTGGCCGATTATCGAAATTGGGGAGTAAGTTGTCGCCGTAGTAAGCAAAGGTTTCCGGATCGACCGGGGCGTGGCGCACGGTGACCCACTTCCAGGGTCGCTCGTCGCTCTGGATGGGGTTAAGGCCAATTTTGACACCCATCACCGACGGTTCGATTTGGAAGAAGGGCACACCATCCTCGCTCTTCTGGACGTGACAACTGTAACAGTTCTTGTATTCGGCTACGTGGCAAACCTGGCAGGCCACCTCGGCGTGTATTTTCTTATGGTGAATGATCTCCGGATCTTCGACCACTTCGGGATGGCAGTCGGTGCAGACCGGCATCGGCGGCCCATCGTAACGATGTTCAGCTTCAAAATCCAGGTTGGCGTGCATCTCATCGGCTGTATGGCATTCAAAGCAAGGTAGACCACCTTTGGTCCAATGCACGTCGGCGGGAATGCCTTCATTCTTGCCTTTGTATTCCATCTCAACCCGGCTGCCATGACAGCCAGTACAGGTCAGGTTCATGGGCGGCACTTTTTTGAATTCGTGCCCGGCGCTAAGACCGCCGCCCAGATTGGTTGGCCGGCTGACGTGACATTGGCCGCAACTGGTGTGGCAACTTTCGCAGTGATTACCAAAAGCCTCCTCCATAATCACGGCCAGGGTTTCCGGGCTGGCTCGTTGTTCCAGTACGGTCTTATAACCTCCCAGCGTTGAATGCAGGCTGTTGGCATCCGTTTCGACGATATCAGGATGGCACTGGCCGCAGGCCGTGGCCGAGATCGGCTCGCGCCGCATGTCGACGTGGGCCTCTTCCTTGTCATCGGTCGCGCCGTCGCCGCCGTGGCAGGTAACGCAACCCATTTCACCGTGGATGGTTTCGGCAAACTCTTCGTTGCTCAGAATAACTTTCTCCCAGCCCTCCAACGGAGGGACCGAGCCGCCTCAGCCTTCACCTTCGGATAGGCTCTCAACCACCTCTGCCTCGTCAGCCGTGGCAATCAGCCGTTCCTGGTCGGTATGGCATTCCACGCAGCCGTCATCTGGAGCGATAATAGCCGGGGGCGGCGTGGGGGTGGCCGGAACAGTGGGGGTCGGCGGCGGCACCACGGCGACTTCTCCTTGCGGTTGGGTGGGCAGGGGCATGGGCGTTGGCGCCGGGGCGCCGCTACAGGCGGCCACCAGCCCAGCCAGCGCCAGCCCAAAGGCGGCAATGATGATGCATTTGAAATAGGTTATAGTTTGGCCCATAAAGCCTCCAATCTAATCTACACTTATACACTTTGCCGTAGCGTCTGGCGTCGTTCTGTTTGTTCAAACGACGCCAAACGGCGCTGCAAAGTAGGGTGGTGGTGGAGGGAGAAAGGAGAGAGAAAACTCCCTCCACCTGATTAAACGGATGATTCTAAATCATCTTCGGCGATGACGGAAGGTGAAGATTATTGTCCTTCGAAAGCTTCCAACACCGGCATCATCATTTCCATCACCACTTCCGGCTCTTCAGTGGAAGTTACGGAAATCTGCCAGATGGCGCCGTCTTCGGCGGCGGTGGCAGCCACAACTTCATTGACCGGACCCAATTTAAAGGTGAGGAAGGTCCAGGTGTAAGCGCCTACTTCTTCTTCGCTGGTCTCGACCAGAGCCGGCGCCGGCATGCCGGGAACTGACTCGCCACCGGCCATCGTCCCTTCGACCGGATAGTCGGCCTGGGTGGCCGGATCAAAAACCGCTGTAGCCACAACGTCAGGGTCTTTGCTCCAGCCCATCATCCCGAATTTCAGGTTGGTGGCGTCGTAGCCCAGGACGTTCAGCAGGGTGGCGGCAATCTGCCCGGTATGGCCGGTGTAGCAGTAGGTGACAATCGGCTTATCGGGCGGTAGTTTGGCCAGATTCTCAGGATCAGCCAGGTCGGTCCAGGGGATATTGATGGCTCCGGGGATGTGGCCCTTGGCATAGTCTTCGGGACTGCGCACACTCAGCACCACCGGGTCGTTGCTCTCATCGCCGTCGTTCAGATTCTCAAACAGTTCATCGGCGCTGATGGTCGGAGCTTTGCCGGAGCTAAGGTAATTGTCGACGGCGGTGCGGATGACTTCTTCTTCACCCGTGGCGCCCGTATCAAGAGCTGGGAAGTCATAGGTTTCGGTGGCTTCGTTGGGTTCAGTCTCAACCCGGTAGTCTGGCACAGCCGCCGGGTCAAAACGGGGTTGGGCCAAAACGTCGTCATTCTTGGTCCAGGCCATCATGCCCCACTTCATATTGTCGGTTTTGTAGCCCATCAGGTTCAAGGAGGTCATGGCCACCTGGCCGGTGTGGCCGGTGTAACAATAGTCCAGAATTGGCTGGTCGGTAGGTAGTTGCTCCAGGCTTTCCGGTTTGGCAATCTGGTTCCAGGGGATGTTGATAGCCCCGGGTACGTGGCCCTTCGCGTAATCTTCGGGTTTGCGCACGCTGACAATGAAGGGGTCATTACTCTCGTCGCCATCATTCAGATTGTCGTAGACTTCGTCAACCGTGAGGACAGCTTTGGGTTTGCTGGCCAGCCACTCCTCGATCGCTGAGCGGACAATCTCGAAGTCTTCGGTGGGTTCCTGGGCCAGTGCCAGACCCGGCAATACCAGGCTGAGCATAACTAACATAGCAATGATAATTGAGATCCTTTTTACCATGATTTTTCTAACCTCCGCAGAAATTTAGGAATTGTTTGATAGAATGAGTTACCAAAATCGGTTTTTGTGGACTGATTGAATTTATTCTGTTCGCCTTAAATTTTTCTGCTTCCAACCTCCTTGACTGTTCCATGTGCTACTCAATTCTGAGTAGGGCACTAACCGCCAATAGAAATATGATCGATCAGTAACCAGTCGTACTTTACTCCAAGTCCAAGCTTTCAAAATCAAAGTCAGCTTCCGAGCCATGACAGGTTACGCAGGTGCGGACGTCCTGTTTGCTAACGCCGTGACTGGGGATCAAATTGAGGTCGGTTTCGACCAATTCCCCATCAACCTCGCCGGTCAGAGCATAATCGGCCGGGTCGAAATCTGCCGGGGCCAGAATTTTGACCGGCTGGAGGGGGACAATTTTGGCCCCTTCGGTTTCCTCTGAAATTACCTGACCATCTTTGTACCAGGCAAAGGTGGGTTCAACCGGATTGCTTGCAACGGTTGGATTGAAGAAGGTAGTGACCGGGTCTGCCACCGGTTGGCTCACGTCTACCGTGAGGGCGCTGCCGCTGCCAATATGGCAGGTGCGGCAATCAAGGCGCTGGTGCTTGCTATTCAGCACGGGATCGGTATGGGGTAATTCGGCATGGCAGTTGGTGCAGTTGACCTCGGTATCCATTTGGTGGTCGATGGAGGTATGGCAACTGACGCAGGCCAGGCCCACGCCGTTGTGAACGTCATCCCGGGGATGTTGGCTGCTGGCGTGGCAACGCAGGCAGTTGTCGCCGCCGGCCGCTCGAACGGTGCGGGCAGAGGCGACCAGATCGTCAGGTTGGTAATCGTCGGCATGGCACAATAGGCAGTCGACTGCCGCCTCGTTCGGGGGGGCGATCCCTTCGACCAATTTGGCCAGGAGCGGATTAGGGCCGGCTTCGGCAATCCGCCGGCTGTGATTAGAGATTGCGGCTGACTCTAGCGGCGCAGCGCTGTGGCAGCCGGAAGCAGCGCAACTTTCCGGTCCCGTATATTCTTGAATCGAGGGATGGAGACTGGGCCGGCCCGGATCGATATCGAGCGGCTGGTAAGGCTCCGGCCTCTCTTCGGCGGCTACTACCGTAGTGATGGCTGTCTCCTCAAAAGTCACAAACCAGAACAGGCCGGCGACCAATACCAGCAAGATCACCGTACCAATGGGGATAAAAATGCGACGTCGTTTGGCTTCTTCTTCCGGCGGCGCCGGCGGCGGCAGCGTACCGCTTTCGATTTGCTCCAGTTCCAGGGCGTGATGGTGCTCCATTTCCTCCCGGTCGAGTTTGCCGGTGAACATACTTCTGTTAAAGTGGCGGATATGCACCCCCCAGAAATGCCAGATAATCACGGCCAGCACGGCCAGCAAGGCTTCGCCGCCGTGGGCAGCTTTGGCCGCCGGGATGAAGGAGCCGGGCAGGAATTGGGAACTGGCAATCGGGTTCCAAAGCATAAAGCCGGTGACCACCATCACCGCGGTGCCCCACACAAAGGCCCAATACTCCATCTTCTCTTCAAAGTTGTAGCGGGGCAGCTTGGGGCGTTCCTGGCTCAACCGCAGATTGTAGCGAATCAGGCCAAACAGGTCCCTGAGATCATCGATACCCGGGTTCATCGTCAGGCCGACACGTTTCACAAAGACCTTGTAGGTTACGGCGACCACGTGATAAATCGTTACCAGAATCAGGACGATGGCGGCGTAACGATGATAGACGCGGATCACCTCAATCCCGCCCAGCGCCGCAATCATATTTTCGGCCCAGGGATAGCCCACAAACTTTTGCGGCAGGCCGGTTACGGCCAACAAAACGAAGCTAAAGACGGCAACCCAGTGTTCAATTCGTTGCGCCAGGGTAAAGCGGACAA
>CAYZHI010000119.1:0-9227 GCA_964477335.1 uncultured Caldilineaceae bacterium
GTCCGGCACCGCCCAGGAGGCCCGCACGTCGTACAGGATTTTGGAGCCGGGATATTTCTCTAGCAGATAGCGCCCCATCAGCGCAGTCATATAGTCGCCGGCCACAAACTGGCCGCGGTCATCGATGGCGAAGAAGCGGTCGCCGTCGCCGTCAAAGGCAAAACCGACGTCGGCGCCCTCCTTGACCACCCGCTGTTCCAATTCGGCCCGGTTCTCCGGCTGGAGCGGGTCGAGGCCGTGGTTGGGCAGGCTACCGTCAGGATCAAGGTACATGCCGGTCAGATTGACCGAAGGCAAGCGTTCGTAGATGCGTTTGAGAATCGGCCCAACCATGCCGTTGCCGGTATCGGCAATCACTTTGAGCGGCGCCAGCGCCTCGATGTCGATCAAGCCCAATACGTAATTAACAAAATCCTGGCTCAAATCTTGGCTCGACATGCTGCCCCGGCGGGCCGGCGTGGCATAGCTGTCGTTCTCGACAATCCGCCGCAAATCCTGAATGCCCTCGTCGCCGCTCAAAAGCTGGGGCATCTTTTTGACCATCTTCAAGCCGCTGTACTGGGCCGGATTGTGGGACGCAGTGACCATAATCCCGGCATGGTCCAGCGTGGCGCAGGCGTAATAATACTGGTCGGTGCTGACCATGCCGATATTGACCACATCGGCCCCCTGGTCCATCAGACCGCGGGTGACGGCGTCGAACATCTGCGGGCCGGACAGGCGCATATCGCGACCGACAATTACTGTATCCACCTGCAGAAAAGTGGCAAACGCTCGCCCGATGGCATAACCAACCTCTTCATTTAAATCGGTTGGATAGATGCCGCGAATATCGTAGGCTTTGAAAATGCCCGGATTGACTTGCATCGATCTGCCTCCTTTTGGTTATTTCTTTGGATCACAGAGCAGCAAAATTTAAGAGCTTGTGAGTTAAATGCTTGTACATAGAACAAGAAATTTTTAGCCACAAAGGACACGAAGAGACACAAAAGCAATTTTAAAGAATTTTAGCGCCCCCCTTTGTGTTCCTTTGTGATCCTTTGTGGTTTATTTGACCTTATTTGGCCGAAGGTAGCTTGTCCAGGTTAGGAGTTAAACGGGTGGGAACTTGAACCACCCCCATCTTAACCCAAAGCAGGCGGTAAGTCAAAAGGAGTTACCCCCCAACCCGCCCACCAATTTTGACAAAGGCGGCCTTCGTTGGTACAAAGAACGCAAAATCTCAGCCTGCCGATAAAGGAATAAGCCATATGAACTCCTACCAACGATTTACCAACCGGCTGAACGGCCGGCCTGTCGACCGTCCCCCAAATTTTGATATTATGATGACGTTTGCCGCCCATTACATCAACCAACCGCTCTCCCGCTACTACCACGATTACCGGGTGTTGGTCGAGGCTAATCTGGCCGTGTTGCAAGATTTTGAGCTGGACATCGTCCAGGCCATCTCCGATCCCTACCGGGAAACGGCTGATTTTGGGGCGGAGATCGAGTTTCCCTATGATAACTTGCCCCTCTGCCGCCGGCCCCTCTTGACCGAGCCGGCCGACCTGGCTAAACTGAAAGCGCCAGACCCGCATACGGGGCGAAGAATGAGCGACCGGCTGGAGGCGGTGCGCCTGCTGCGCGAGCAGGTTGGCGGCGAGGCGCCGGTGATGGGCTGGGTGGAAGGCGCTCTGGCCGAGGCAGCCGACCTGCGCGGGGTCAGCAATCTGCTGCTGGATTTGTACATGGAGCCGGACTGGGTGGAGGAGTTGTTGGCGATCTGCGTGGAGACCGCCGTCGCCTTTGCCCAGGCCCAGGTGGAAGCCGGGGCGGATATCATTGGCATGGGCGACGCCATTGCCTCGCAGATTTCGCCGGAAATGTACCAACGCTTCGCCCTGCCCTATGAAAAACGGGTTTTCGACGCAGTCCACAAGCTGGGCGGGCTGGGCCGGCTGCACATCTGCGGCAACACCACCCATCTGCTCACCCTCATGCCCCAATCTGGCGCGGACATCATCGACCTGGACTGGATGGTCGATTGGGCCAGGGCCGGGGCCTTGCTGGGCGACGACGTGCCGCTGTGCGGTAACTTCGATCCGGTGGCGGTGATGCTGCAAGGCGCGCCGAAAGAGGTTTACCGGGCCACCCTCGCCTGCCTGCAAACCGGCGGCAAGCTCAACATCAGCGGGGCCGGCTGCGAGATTCCTGACGGCACGCCCCACGAGAATTTACGGGCGCAGGCGCAGGCGCTGCGCGATTTTGGCCATTCCTAACCCAGACGAACTGGAACCAAAGAGGCATGATTAAACCACAAAGGACGCGAAGAACACAAAGAATTTAAGGAAATCTTGGCGCTCTTTGCGGTATTTTTTACCCACAAAAATCCCACTTCTTAAGGTCCTAATCCCAATCCACCGGCGACTTCAACTGCCCCAAAATCGCCCGGCGAAGCCAATCCAGCCCCTGGATGACCAGCCAGCGGCGGTTATAGTCGGCTTCGCGACGGAAAATCCGGCCAAATTTGACCAGCTCGAAATCGCCGGGGCCGTGCAGCCCGATATAGGTGGCGCCGTCGGCAAAAGGGCCGAGCAGGGCCAGGCCAATCCCTGTCGCCGGGGCAGCCGCCCGAGCCACAGCCGCCGTCAGCGTGGCCCCATCGGCCTGCTGTAAATCAGTTACAGCGGCCAAACCAACCGCCTGAGCCGCCTCATTCAAATTGGCTGGCTGAAGCTTATTCACGAACAGCCCATTATAACCGGCTTCGGCTAACTCTTGCGCCAACTGCCCTTCGGTCAAGGTATCGACAACGGCCAACTGGAGGCCCCGCTCGGTGAGCAAGCGCCCCACCACCCCCGCCACCGTCTCTTTGTCCACCCCATAAATTGCCACGCCCAATCGCTCCCGGAGTTTGGCTTCCATTGGCCCAAGCAGGGCTTCGGCCTCCACCTCACTGGCGGCTTTGGCGGTGATTCGCACATCCGTTTGGCCGGCGTGAGCCGACAGGCCCACCGTTGGATTCTGCTCTGTCATCAGATCGCCAATCAGCCGGTCGATGTTGCTCTCGCCGACGGCGCAGGTGCGTAAAATGCGGACTTTGATCACCTGGCGGCCGCCCATCCGCTCGATCAAAATAGGGATCACGGTGTGGGTCATCATATACTCCAACTCACGCGGCACCCCCGGCAGCGAGATGACGAAGCCACGACCGGCCACGTCCTCGCTCAAAAAGCAGGGCGCGGTCCCCACCGGGTTGGGGAGCGGCATGGCCCCGGCCGGAATGTAAGCCTGCCGTTTGTTATTCTCGCCCATCTCCCGACCAAAACTGCGAAAACGGGCGGCAATTTGCTCTTCCAATTCGTGGCTGTAAACCAGTTCGCGGCCGGTGGCGTTGGCCACCGCCTGGCGGGTCACATCATCGACCGTCGGCCCCAACCCGCCGGAGGTGATGACCACCCCGGAGCGATCTAAGGCCAGGTTGAGCACGTCGGTAATGCGGGCCTCGTTGTCGCCCACGGTAGTTTTATAATACAGGTCCAGCCCAATGTCCCGCAGCATGCGGGCCAGCGTGGTCGCGTTGGTATCGACGATTTCACCCAATAGCAGCTCAGTACCGATCATAACGATTTCTGCACGCATAGTTACAGTTACCCTCAGGTCAGGTTGGTGATGATAGTTGCTAATTGATAAAGTGGACCCTTTTGCCAAGACACACACTCAGGGTCTATCCGAATAACCCCCTTGGTGCCAATCTGAATTGGCGGTATACCCGGTTGTCAATGGAAAGCCCTGGATCAGACCGGGTTGGGTAAAAGCTCCCTTCGGTGGCGAAGTCACCGGCCCTAACCCCACCAACCGGGCCAAAAGCGGGCTGAAACGCAGCTTGTTGACCGAAGGGCATGGTGTGCCGCTGGGCTTGCCGTTGAGGGAGCTAACCGGCACGATATGAAACTGGTGCGTCCAACCATCGAGAGTATACTGAGCGCACGGTAAAATTTCCATACGTTGCTCGGCCTGGATTGCCAAATCCAGGCCATAACCGCCGGATTTGGCAATCCGGCAGGAGCAAACAGGAAATTTCAGTATGCGTTTAGTATATCGTCATCGAACGTCCCGAGCCAAACGAAGAACAACCGCAAGGCATGTGTCTGGATAAAGGATTCAGGCGGTGGACTCAGGCAAACCAAGGTGGTCAAGAGGAACGCAGCTCAGGCCCGCAGCCACTGCTAACCCGAACGCAAGCCGCCGTACACCGTCCCGGCATCCTGCGGGATAATCCAAGTTGAACTAAACCACCCAGGACAGGATTAACATGGAATTTAAGTCACCATAACGGTGGGTAAAGAGCTTCGTCCGACTGGACCACCTGAGTCGATTCTAACCGGACTCGCCTTAATTTGCCAAATCGTCACGGCAATGAGAAGTTTTGCCCTCAACGTCTTGCGCAAAAACAAGGGTGAAAATGTCAGCCTTGAACTTTTTGAAAACTGTATGAACCTTCTTTGCCTGTCAGTTTACAGACGATGTGGTTCGCTACAAAACCTTCTTCTTTGACCGCCCAATTTCACAAGGTGGATAAGCCTCCCGATCCGGACGGGTTCCTGACCTTTCTGGATAGCGACGGGAAAGCCGTCTACCTCAGGGGGGGCCATATGCAACCAAATCGGCGGCGGTGGAAGCCATTCTGGCCGATTTTGAAAGTGGTCGCTACAGCCACTATGTGACCTTGCTTGATGACCAGATGGATATGAATGATCTGTTGAACTCAGTTGGGGAAACATAAAAGCCCAGCAAACTTTAAGCTGGGTCGTTGATTTTGAGGGAAAAGGAGCAAATTTCTCTAGGAGACCCTTTGATTTTCAGTCAAATGCTCTACCAACTCTGGGGCGAGCCAAATTGCCCTGTAAACCTCGAGTCTACCTGTAAAATTGTCAGTAAAGAGTGGGCGCTACTGGACTTGAACCAGTGACCTCACGGATGTGAACCGTGCGCTCTAACCAGCTGAGCTAAGCACCCACTTACGCCAAAAATTATATCACGGTCGTTGACAAAGTGCAAAATCCACCCAGGTGAGCATTCCAGCCACTTTCAACTGCCAGCATTCTGTACCAAATCCTGTACCTGATCGATATCTAGCAATATACCTGGATCAGTTACTGCCACCCTTTCGGCCCGAGTCTGGTAAGCCCTGAGCAGTGGCCGGCCACCAACATCACCGCTTATTTGCCTCAATTCAGCGAACAGCGCCCGATCGAATAGAACTGGATTGCCCCGCTGACCCTCGAATTCGGGCCACACCAGCGGCGCCAAGGTTTGCTGATAACGCCGGATCAGCGCATCAACCGTGGCCGAAGTGAGACCCGGCTGATCGACGAGCTGGAACACGACGCTGCCTACATGATCCGGCACGGCAGCTAATCCGGCGTGCATCGAGCTACTCTGGCCAGTAGCCCAAGCCTCATTGAGCACAATCTCGACCGGTTTATCTCTGAGCACAGCCAAACTTCGCTCCACTTCTGCGCCTAAAACAACAATCACCGGTCTGGCCTGTGATGCCAGGGCTACTTCGACCGCCCGTTCAAGTAGGGTTTGTCCCTGCCACTGGGCCAACTGTTTGGGCGAGCCGAATCGAGTCGAGCCGCCTGCAGCCAATACAATAGCCGCAGTTCGACCCACGACCTCGATGACCGGGTCGGTCGCAGCCTGAACTGCACCGATAGCAATCGCCTCGAACCGTTGGCAGCTCAATAAAGCGGCGGCCAGATCCCTGGCAATGGGCAACCCGTCTGGCTGTTCGACCTTATTCACCAGCGGAATGACCCTGGCCTGGGCTGGCACACGCTTGAGTCCCCCCAGGGGATGGCTCAGCACGGCGGCAATTGTCTCAACAGTGACCGGCTCGTTCAATGCAGTACCGCTTAACTGGTTTACCAGAGCGGCGCGATGAACGGTTTCATCATTCAATGGTTGGCCCAAAACATCCAGACCGACCACAGGCACCACCAAAGTTGTACAGGCAGGGATGACCGGCTCATGGGCCGCCGGGGCTTTAAAGGGCCGCATGCGGGAGCCATCAGCTTCATTGATAATCAAGTCAAAACCGTCGCTAGCAGCCAGGGCGTCGACTGTTTCAGGGGGAATACCGAAGGCTTTCCCCTCATGCGCGTCGGCTTGGCCGATGAGTAAAACCTGGCCATACCGGGCAATGGCTGCGTCTAACCGGGGTAGGATTTCAGCTACGGATTGCCGTTGCGGATCAAAAGTGACATGCGCCGGTGAGCGTTTGATCTGGACGGCAAAAATACGGGTACTGGTGGTGGTCAAAACTCGCCGGTTGGGCAAGCTCGAATTGACCATTTCATTGGCCAAACGAAACATCGCCGTGGTTTTGCCCCCCCCGCCGACCAGAGCCACCACGTCACCGGGAGCAATACGTAAGGGGTGGAGAAGATTCATCTGTCAACTACCACCGTCTCCAGCCGGTCTGAGGACATCACTGGCCAGAATCGCCTCCAATACCCCGCCGCCAATAGCCAAAGATTTATCACTAATGGTAAAGCAGTGACGGACGACGCCCCGAGGATCAAGGTCGCCTATCTTGAACCCTTTGGTTACCGGTACCTGGGAATGAACCAGCCCGCGCAACACGCCGGCAAATGGCGCTCTAACCTCCTGCCCGCCCACCCGGGCGATCAACTGACCCGGCTGGAGTTGATCGCCCAACCTGGCTACAGCTACCACGTACCCTTCGGCCGGCGCCCGTAACACCCGGTCGGCCACTTGACCTTTGACCGGACTGGGACGGCCGGTATCAGGCTCTGACTGACCGGCATAGATAACCCGGCCAAGCCAATGCCCCCGATTGGTTTCAATCACAGCGTGGCAGTCCTGCCCAGCTTCAAATCCGGGTCCCAAAGCAATGACCAGTGGCGCATCGTCAATACGGGTACCGGTATTAACCTTGGCCATAATGGCATCGACCAACACTTTTGGCTTGAACGTGGTCACAATTTCGGGCTGCGGGGCTACCAGAACGGGAATAATATCGGTGTAGGCCAGGCGTTGAGCCTCGGCGGCCGTATCAACTCGCTGAGCTGTGACACCTTCGACAGTGATCTGGCCGCTGTACACGGCTTCACCAAAGCAAACGGCGCGGCGAACCATTAATGGCGTGGGCAGTTCCGTCATAATGAGAGGAAAACCGCTCCGTTTCAAACGATACGCCACCCCGCTGGCCAGATCGCCGGCGCCTTTGATCAGAATCAGGACACTATTAAAAATGGGATTGATCGTCATAGCCGCACAAGTTCATTGACTCTACTCTGAAAACCTTCCTGGAATCTGCTTATGAAAACTAACTTCCCGTAAGGCGAACTGCTTCACAAAAAGATTGAACGTTGGTCGAAATCCAACAAAATGATTGTACCATACGATATGTTGTCAAAAAAATGATGATCCAAGATGACTTTATCACCTTCGGCGGATTCCCATCATAACCAGAACGTGGTATAATTTGCTACTAACCCCGCTTGAAACCTGTCATCATACTGGTTTCAAGTGATAAGCTAATTTATTTGATCAAATTCTTGATTTCTTGTTTGAAGGAGGCCAAATTCTATGCGGGTAATGAATTTCATCGCTGGCTTTTTGGGTGGAGTTGTACTGGGCGCAGTTCTGGTTCTATTGATCACACCCCAAAGTGGCAGTGAACTACAGGCAGAAGTGCGGGCCAGGTTTGATCGCGTGTTGGAGGAAGGCCGCAAAGCAGCCGCAGCGCGTCGGGCAGAATTGGAAGAGAGGTTAGCCACCTTGAAAACAGGGGCGTAACGGCCCACTCCTACCCGGCTCTATGGTAAACCCCAGGCCCGGCAGACCTGGCTTAAGTCTGCTCCAGGGCCTTTTTTAATATATGGTTGAAAATTTGATTGGCTTCAACCATTTCGGCTGCAGCAAATAAATCAAGCCGGGCTTCGTAGGCCTGCTTCATCAACTCCAGGGTGTGACGAGGATTTTCGCCAGTAAATTTGAGCTTGTTGGAAATCTGGGTTCCGGCCAGGAGCAACGGCAAATAGAGAAAGTCCACATCTAACTCTTGACCCTCATCAATACATTCAGCAATGTGGTTTACCACAGCCTGCCGTTCGACCAAAGGCCAGACCTGACGGCCCACCGCTTTGGCTACAATCCCAAAACTAATCGCCGCAGCCAGTTTTAGCACGTGATAATAACCGGCCGTACGGATGACTTCTAACGCATCGGTCGTATCGATCTCCGATTCCAGGGCTCGCTCCCAAATCGGCACCAATAAACCGTTTCGGCGTTCAGGGCTGCTAAGGAAATATTGGCAGCTATAGGTGAGTATCTTGGCCAGGATGATGGCTTCACCAACACGCAGCGGCAGGCTGGCTTTGGCCAGGCGAGAGGTGCTTTCGGCATAGAGCATGGCATAGAGGGCGTCTAGGTTTAACTCTTTCTTAAATTTGACTTCCCGTGAGTTAATTTCTTGCACCGCCCGATTGAATGATTCCATGTAGCCTTCAACCCATATAGTCTGATACTGGAATTTGAGTTTGAGCGCTCGCTCGGGCGGGGCCGGTTTGCCGGCCACCTTGAGTGGAAATGAAGCTTTTTTGACCGGTTTCTCGGTAAAAGTCGCTCCCATTGTACTGACCAGATTAAGGCCAACCGGGCTGTCGATGAAACCTTTGCCCAGGCGGCTCTGGGACTGGGCGGCCCGAATTCGGTCAGGGTTACCCTGGGTTACCCCTTTCAGCTCAAGGGTCAGCGGATGTTGGCCCTCCTGGACATATTCCGTAGTCGTTACCGGTAACGTCAATAGGCCGACCTCGGCGCGGGCCAGTTTGAGTTGAATGATCGATTCCTGAACCATCAACATCGGCCGGCCGCCGCGAAACAATCCCCCGGTTTGCGGCATATTCACCTTCAGATAGACCCCCACTGGAGCATTGAGGGTGTTCTGCAAAAATAAGAACAAGTGGCTCACCTGCTCCGGGGCAATTTGTTCCGGCTCAAAATAACCGGCATATTGAATCCCATCGGTTTGATATCGAACGGGTTCGTCGATATATTCACCAATCACATCGGGTAGGAGAACGGCCATAGCTGCCCCTTTTCTAAACAGTTGATGCTAACCAGGTGATAGTCCGGCTAACCATAAACTTGTCATAATTAATTTCACTTAAAGGATATCACCGGGATTGCATTTTGTCAATGCCAGCTGT
>CAYZHI010000120.1:0-9082 GCA_964477335.1 uncultured Caldilineaceae bacterium
AACGTCGGGCTGGCTACGGTCCGGCTGAGACGACTGCCGATGATCCGGCCCAAGACCATGGCCCCAAAGAACACGCTCATCATGGTGGCCGCATTGACCTCGCTCAATCCAATCTTTTCGACCAGGTAGTCAGCGCCCCAGAAGATCAAGCACCACTCGACCGAAACCACCAGCGTGACCACGGTCCAATAGGCCCAATAAGCCTTCGGCAGGGAGGGAGGCGCGCCGGGATTTGATTTAAGGGCAACCGCCGGGCGGTTATCGGGAACCACCACGGTCTGGAAATAGATGAAAAGGCTGGCAAATGCGGCGGCGATTAAATAGAGGCCGCTGCGCCAGCCCCAATCGGACCGTTGAAACGCGCCGATCAAGACCGGGGCCAGGCTGGCGCTGATACTGGCGGCCACGTTTGACTCGGTCAGGGCAATGGCTCGCTGCTTCCCGTGATGATCCGATAGGCTGGCCTGAATCATTACCAGCAGAAGTGACCCTAAGCCACCCATCAGCAAGGCGCCGGCAAGGGTTAGCAGCACCCGGTCGCCGCCGGCCAGGATTACCGCGCCGGCGGCCATCCCGGCCCCGCCGCCCCAAAAAACGACCCGCCGGCCCCACTGCCGGGCCTGGCGGTCGCCCAACAGGCCGGCTACAATCATTCCCAGAGCAAAAGCGCTGCCGTGCAATCCGGCGACGGTGTAGCTGAAATTCAGTTCGGCGCGTAGAAAAGGCATCAGCGGGCCGAGGATGGCCATAGCATAGGCATAGTAGGCCAGCATCAAGTAGGCCAACCAGGTGAAGCGATCCCGGACGAAGACGTTGGTCAGCATCGTATGAAAGTGAAATCTGGCTGCGGCTATTTTGCTGCGGCCAACGCCTGGCGCACGTCGGCCAGCCGGCCGGCGCTGCCGAGTTTCTGGCTTTTGTGGACGATGAAATTGGCGTACTCCTCGACCAGGATTTTGCCCGGCTTGCGGAAATCGAAATTCTCGGGGTTGTCCCGGAAACTCTCCCGGAAGACGCGGGTATAGACCAGCCGGCCATCGGTGTCGATATTGACCTTGGTCACCCCCAGCGGCACGGCCCGGATGAACTCGTTCTCATCGACGCCCTTGGCCGAAGGGTCGAGCTTGCCGCCGGCGGCGTTGATCCGCTCCACCTCCTCGCGCGGCACCGACGAAGAGCCATGCATCACTAGCGGAAAGCCTGGCAGCCGCTGCTGAATCTCGGCCATGCGCTCAAAGTGCAGGCCCTGGCTGCCGGTGAATTTATAGGCGCCATGGCTGGTGCCAATGGCTACGGCCAGCGAGTCGCAGCCGGTCTGCTCCACAAACTCCTTGGCCTCGTCCGGGTCGGTCAGGAGGGCGTGCTTTTCGTCGACGCGAATATCCTCTTCAACCCCGCCCAACATGCCCAGTTCCGCCTCTACACTGACCCCGCGGGCGTGGGCGCGCTCCACCACCCGGCGAGTGATGGCTACGTTCTCGGCAAAGGGGTGGTGCGAGGCGTCGATCATGACCGAGCTGTAGAAGCCGGAGTCGATGCAATCGTAGCAGGTGGCCTCGTCGCCGTGGTCCAAATGGACGGCAAAGATGGCCTCCGGGTACATGGCTTCGGCTGCCCGGATCATCGCTTCCAGCATCGGCACGCCGGCATATTTGCGGGCGCCGCGCGAGATTTGGATGATCATCGGGGCCTGGGCTTTGATCGAGCCTTCAAACAAGCCCAGCGTTTGTTCCATATTGTTGATGTTGTAAGCGCCAATGGCAAAGTTGCCGTAGGCGACTTTAAATAGATCAGCCGTTGTCACAATCATAATAAGCCTCCAGTTTGTTTCTTATGATGATACTCTTTCCCGCTGAAAATAACAAGGCTCAGGGTAACTACAAGGGCATGGTAGGGGCGCAAGGCCTTGCGCCCCTACATAAACAAAAGGGGTAGGTTGTTAACCCACCCCTGTGGTATCATTATAGATATACACAAAAGTTTTTTGCAATCATTTTGGGCGGAGATTAGGAGATGAGGGGATTTTTTTGCCTTATTTTTTATCCCCTAATCCCTGCAAAAACTTTTCTGGAGGATTATACTTCAGTCACCGGTTCAGGCCATCCCCAGGCTGCGCTTGGCCCCGTCGAGGGTGTTGCGCAGGAGCATAGCAATGGTCATCGGGCCGACTCCGCCCGGCACCGGGGTAATCATCCCGGCTACCTCCTTGACCTCATCAAAAGCCACATCGCCGACCAGCTTGTACCCTTTGTCGCTGGAGGGATCATCCACGGCGTTCACCCCCACATCGATGACCACCACGCCCGGCTTGACCCAATCAGCCTTGACCATCTGCGGCCGGCCGACTGCGGCAATCAGAATGTCGGCCTCCCGTACCACGGCGGGTAGATCTTTGGTGCGGGAGTGGCAGATGGTCAGGGTGGCGTTGCGATGGAGCAGTAACATCGCTACCGGCAGCCCGACGATGTTGCTGCGGCCCAACACCACCGCCCGTTTGCCCTCGATGGTCACGCCGGAGCGGTCGAGCAGCTCGATGCAGCCTTTGGGCGTGCAGGGGACAAACAGCGGTTCGCGGCGTTTCATCGACAGGCGGCCGATATTGAGCGGGTGAAAGCCATCCACATCTTTTTCCAGGCTGATGGCCCCCAGAATTTCCTCGTCATCGATGTGCGCCGGCAACGGCAACTGAACCAGAATGCCGTTTACCTCGGGGTTTTCGTTGAGGCCGCGGACCACTTTCAGCAAGTCGGCCTGGCTGATATCCGCCGGCAGGTCGTGGCCAAAAGAAGTGATGCCCGCTTCGGCGCAGGCCTTCGTTTTCATGCGGACGTAAGCCTGGGAGTCTTTCCGGCTGCCGACCAGTACGGTGGCCAGGCCGGGTACTTTGCCGTACTGGGCTTTCATCGCCTCCACTTCGGCCTTGATTTCACCGCGAATGGCGGCGGCAATGGCGGTACCATCAATAAGTTGTGCAGTCATTTGTGTCTCCTTTGAACATTGGTTGGCAAATTTATGACGGGATTATGGCCGACGTTCCAACTGGCCTGTTGTCACCGGGTCTGACCCTGGCGCTCACCTTAGAGGTTAAATGATCCCTGTTGATGTTAAGACCCAGTTTAATATAGCGGAAATAGGCGTTCGTTGCTAGTGACGAATGTCACTATTAAGAGGGACAAATGCCATATTAAGAGGAAAAGAAACCGGCTAGAAGATAAGCCATTTTTTGGCTTTGACGGCCCCGGCCGCGACCGGATCAAAATCTTCAGGCCAGCGGGTTTCTTGATCGTAGGTGGCTTTTTTCAAATTGGCGTCGCCCAGATTTACCCCAACCAGATTTGCCCCGTTCAGAGTAGCCCGAAGCAAATCGGCCTGGCTCAGATTAGCATCTTGCAGGTTGGCCCCGCTCAAATTGACCGCCTGGAGCTGGGCTTCACTCAAATTGGCTTCGGTCAGATTGGCCCGGCTCAAATCGGCCCCGTTTAAATTGACCTCGTTAAGATTGGCTTCACTCAAATTGGCGCCGGTCAGATTGACCCGCGCCAATAGCGCGCCCACCAGGTCGGCCGCGCTCAAATTGGCCCCGGTCAGCGTGGCCTCGGTCAGGTTGGCCAGGCGCAGGTTGGCAAAAACCAGGTTGGCTTCAATCAATTCGGCCCTGGTCAGGTTAGTTTTGATCAGATTGGCAAAGATCAGACCGGCCTGGCGCAGATTGCACTCAGAGAGGTTGGCTCCATACAAATCGGCTTCGTTCAGGTTGGCTTCGCGCAGGTCGAGGCCGGCCAGATCCATTTGGCTCAAGTTGGCCCGGCGCAAATCCGGTGACTTGCCGGCATTGCGGCTGAACTTGATTAATTGGACGACTTCGGTCTGGTTCATCGGGGCTCGGAGGGTCAATGAAATTTCACTACAGGGCCATTGTAACATAACTCAACCCGGCTGGCAATGATTTTTTGCACTCTTCATAGCTTTGTTGTTTTGGGAGCGTTATGTTATGATGCGGCCAGTTCGATCAGCGGGGTGAAGATGGATCAGCGAAAACGGACCGGCCGGCGCGGCGAAGAGCTGGCCGCGGCTCACCTGGCGGCTAAGGGCTACCGGATTATCGCTCGCAACTGGCGTTGCCGGGCGGGCGAGTTGGATATTGTGGCTCAGTTTGAGGATGTGTTGGTTTTTGTCGAGGTGCGGGCGCGGCAGGGCGATCAATTTGGCCCGGCCGAGGAGAGCATCACCCCGGCCAAGCAGGCTCGCCTGATTGAACTGGCCCAAACCTATTTACAGGAAACGGCCACGTC
Organism: uncultured Caldilineaceae bacterium; assembly: GCA_964477335.1. Classification (GTDB taxonomy): domain Bacteria; phylum Chloroflexota; class Anaerolineae; order 4572-78; family J111; genus CAYNLK01. The sequence continues at coordinate 4,293 of CAYZHI010000120.1, forward strand.
CCAACAACCCTGGCGCATCGACGTGGTGGCCATCCAATTGGGGTCGGGCTTGCCTCACATCAATCACCTGGAAAATGCGGTGGGCTGGTGACGCCGGCCATTCGCTCAGCCGATGATTGCCTCGACGGCAGCCCGGTGAATCTCGTAGGCTCGCCGGCCGAAGCAAACCAGCACAACTTTCTCGACGGTTGAATTCTGTTCCAGAAATCTTTTGATTTCGGTTACGGCGATCCTGGCAGCCGGTTCCATGGGGTAACCGTAAGCGCCGGTGCTGATCGAGGGAAAAGCCACCGTGCGAATGCTATGCTCCTGTACCAGGGCCAGGCTACGCCGGTAACAACTGGCCAGCAGTTCGGCCTCGCCGTGATCTCCGCCGCGCCAAATTGGGCCAACAGTGTGGATGACATATTTGGCCGGTAGATTATAGCCGCCGGTAATTTTGGCCTCGCCGGTAGGGCAGCCGCCCAAAGTGCGACACTCGGCCAGCAGGCCCGGCCCGGCCGCCCGGTGGATAGCCCCATCCACGCCGCCGCCGCCCAGCAGGGAGCTGTTGGCGGCATTGACGATGGCCTCCACGTTTTGCCGGGTGATATCCCCTTCAATTACGGCAATTCGATCTTTGATCATCTATTTTCTCCAGATCACTATTCAGCTATCAGGTGACCGGAACTTGAAGCAGACAAGAGAGGCTAGATTTTCCATTTTAACATCACTCCCCTGCTCGTGACAATCTGGCGTGGTTATGCTATTACCGCTACGACCCTTGATAACAGCCTAATATGATCTTAATACGGTCTTAATGTGATCCCCATACGGTCCCAATGTGATCCCCATAGGCTGCCCCTGGAAATCGTGCTGGAAAGCGCCGGTCACCATATCTACTTAAAATTCTGGGTGCACCCACCGACAACGATAACTTTACAATATGTCAAATGTTTGACAGTGATTCCGGATGGTGATATACTGAATCCCGTTAATGACTTGGCGTTGGCAAAATTGTTTGGCCCATAAGTAGCCATGCTCAGAAAAATGGCGTTGAATTTCTAACGCACTTCCCCAACCTATACCATCCAGATTTCGATGATATATTTGCCCTGACGTCTTACCTAATGTCAACAGTGATCCGGGTTTCATTGATTTTTCGGCCAAACCGTAGTTTCAAACTTTACTTCAGAACATAATTCCAACCAACTCAATCGAAATTCAAGCGCCAAAGGGGGCCTGCCTGATGATAACACTCTTTTTTGCTACGGACGTTCACGGTTCGGACATTTGCTGGAAAAAGTTCATCAATGCCGGCAAGTTTTATGAAGCCGATGTCATCATTTTGGGCGGTGATATGACCGGCAAAGCGATTGTGCCGATCATTCACCAGGGCGGCGATGCTTACAAGGTGGTTTTGTTGGAGCAGGAGTCGATTCTGAAGGGTGAAGATCAGGTTGCCGACATGGTCAAGCGGATCAAGAGCCGGGGTTACTACCCTTACCAGACCACTCCAGATGAAATTGCCGAACTTAATAAGAACCCTGATCGAGTTGACGAAATCTTTGCCGCCGAAGTGCTGAAGACAGCCCAGCAATGGCTGGATTACGCCGACGAGAAATTGGAGGGCAGCGGCATCCGTTGTTTTGTCTCCCCAGGCAACGATGATATGTTTGAGCTGGATGACCTGGTGCGCACGTCCAAGCATGTGCAGTTGGGTGAAGGTCGGGTCATTCAATTAGATAAAGATCACGAACTGATCAGTTCCGGTTGGAGCAACATCACTCCTTGGCGCACCTTTCGTGAAGAAGATGAAGACAAACTACGGCTTCGCTATGAGGCGATGATCAACCAATTGAAGGATGTAAAGCGAAGTATCTTCAATATTCATGTGCCGCCGTACAATTCAACTCTGGACGAAGCGCCTGAATTGACCGAAGACCTGCGGCCCAAACACGGCGGGCGCTCGATTGTGCCGGTCGGTAGCCGGGCTTGCCGGGCGGTTCTCGAAGAGTACCAACCGTTGTTGGGTCTTTTCGGCCATATTCATGAAGCCAAGGGTACAACCCGGATTGGCCGAACTTTATGTATCAATCCGGGCAGCATGTATGAGCAGGGCCGGCTGTTAGGGGCCGTGGTCAAAGTGGACCGTGATAAAATAAAAAACTATGTCCTTACTACCGGCTAAAACCGGCAGGCTAAAACTGGCAGGCTGATGAAAGGAGGTGGTCGGCAGTACCCATCTGTTATAATTTTCTAGCAATAGAAAAAAGTTGTTAAGCTGCTATTAGTGAGGATAAGGAGAGTATAATTATGGCTCAAGCTGCGATGGGCGGTGATGCCCCTGAAACTACGTTGTTTCTACGCAAAGCGACCGGTTTGGTCCGCGCCTGGTCAGTCTTCGACGCTTTTATTTACGCCACCTTTTCAATCAACCTCATCACCCTGGGGCTGTACATCTTCAGCCAGATGTACTACCTGGAGGGGGGTCTGATTCCCACCCTGATCATCAGCGCCATCTTCATCATTTTTGAGGTGATCGTCTACGCCAGCTTAATTGCGGTGATGCCCCGGGCCGGCGGCGATTACGTCTGGCAAAGCCGGATTCTGGGTGGGGGCATTGGGTTTGTGCTGGCTGTAACCGGCTGGTGGTTCATCCTCTGGTTATGGGTGCCCCTTTATAGCGATATGTTGCGCCACATTTTCTTTACGCCTCTGCTGGGGATTCTGGGCGCCCAAGACGCCGCCTTTTGGTTTTTAAGCCCCACCGGCCTCTTCGTCACTTCGCTCATTCTGTGTGTGTTTGTAACCTTTGCCATTGCTATGGGCATGAAATGGTACGCCCGGTTGCAAAAGTTCTGCTTCTGGGTCGGCATGGCCGGGCTGTTGGTCGTCTTTGGCTTCCTGCTGTTTGGCAATAACGAGAGTTTCCGGGCCGGCCTGGAAAGCCAGGCGACCGCTATTTTTGGGGCTGCGCCAGGCGTCTATGAGGCCACGTTGGCGGCCGGGGCCGAGGCCGGGGCGATCGCCCCCTTGCTGGGCGGCGGCCTGACGGCGATCTTCCTGGCGATGCCTTATATCGTTTTTTTCAACTTGTGGCCCAACTGGGGCGCGACGCTGTATGGTGAAGTGCGCGGCGCCACCGACTTCAAACGTAACTTCTGGGGGATGGCCTGGGCGTTGATTTTCACGACCATCCTGGCGGCTGTTTTCTTCCTGTTGATTGCCAAAACCATTACCTGGGAATTTTATATGGCTGCCAACGGGGCCTGGTGGAATTATTGGTGGGGCTACACCGAGCAACCCCCGCCGCTGCCCGTCTGGCCCTATCCGGTGTTATTGGCTGTTTTTATGACTTCCAGCCGGATTGTCCAATTTATCGTCGTCCTGGCCTTGAGCATGTGGTGGTTTGGCTGGTCAGGCACGGTGTTTCTCAGCTCCACCCGGGTCATCTTTGCCGCCGCCTTTGACCGGCTGCTGCCGGAAAAGGTGGCCGAGATCGATGCCCGTACCCGCACGCCCGTTTACGCCCTGCTGCTAATGGTTATTCCCTCCCTGGTCGTGGCCGCGCTCTTTGCCTGGGATCTCTTTAATTTTCAGTCGTTGACCCTGTGTTCGACCCTGGTCATTGCCGTGACCTATCTGGGTTCCACGGTGGCGGCTATTCTGCTGCCGTATATCAAACCGGAACTGTACGGTGCCTCGCCGATTGTCAAATATAAGATCGCCGGCATCCCGCTGATCACGGTGGCCGGGGTTATTTTTGGCACATTCCTGCTCTTCTTACTGTACCAGTGGCTGCTCGACCCCAACGCCCTCTATGGCATTGGCTGGAGTATTAATGAGGCCGGCGTAAAGAATACCAGTTCCCTGATTTTTATGGGAGTGATGTATTTGCTGGCTCTGATCATTTACCTGGGTTTCAAGTACTACCGCAAAAGTGAAGGGATCAATATCGACAAAATCTACGAGGAGATCCCGGTCGAGTAATTACCTGTTGTGACGTATTGCGGGTTTAATTATTTACGTTGGTTTTCTTATCCGGTCCACAGATGAGCACAGATTTGGCTGAATGTTTGTCAACTTTTGATTTTATCTGTGTGAATCTGTGGACTTTTTTGACTTTCTACCAACAAGGTGCATGGTTACTTGTGTACTGCATTTAATGAATGGAATATGCAATACGCAACCGTGATAGAAAAATCTTCTCAAAAACCGGATTAGTACGCCTCACCAGATATTGAGGAATGGCTATGAGTATACTGCCCGAAGTTGAAGCCGAGATGCGGCGCCTGGTCACCGAAGCTCAAAAACAGGATATCTTTTTGCGCCTGATTGGCGGTTTAGCCTTCAAAGTTCACTGCCCCCATGCTACCCACCGGGCTTTGGAACGGAAATATCCTGATATCGACTTTGTGACCGATAAACCGGGCGCCCGAAAATTGCTGGAGTTCCTGCCGGCGATGGGTTATACGCCCAACAAAACCTTGAATACCCTCAGCGGCGACCAGCGCCAACTCTATTACGACGAAGTCAACGGCCGCCAGATCGACATCTTTATCGGTGATTTTGAGATGTGCCACAAGTTGCCGCTGACTGAGCGAGTATTGCACGTTGAACCGCTAACTGTGCCCCTGGCTGAGCTATTCCTTTCCAAGGCCCAAATCGTTGAGATCAATCGCAAAGATGTGCTCGACCTGCTGGCCCTGCTGCTCGATCACGGCATCGGGCACACCGATGCCGAAACAGTCAACGCCGATATTATTGCCGACCTGTATCGGGTTTTGAAGGATGAAGGCAGTTTGTGC